>NZ_RRYX01000189.1:0-2696 GCF_014861375.1 Psychrobacter sp. FME5
TACAAGGGCGCTCATGAATCGAGACTCTGTCGTTGATACGGCCTCGGGTCTCAGCTGTTAGTCGCTTACGGTAAGGTTTGGCTTTGCGTCTGAGACACTGCCATAACGTGCCGCCTTGTCTCTTGTCCCTCCAGATATAGCGATAGATGCTCATGTGACTAATACCACCATGAACTCCGGCTATTTGTTCAGGACTCCAGCTGTCTTTTAGCTTATCTGTGACCCAATCCCATACATCAGCGATGATAGTGAAAGCATTGTTAGAGCGTCTGTCACAAGCCTTGTTATTAGCATGATTAGCTCGGTAACCTCGAAGGCTTTTATTGCGTCTGATCTCTCTTGATATGGTGCTAGGACTTCTTCCTAATGTGTCAGCTATAAATTTAATACTATGTTCTGCCCCTATAAGGGCATAAATCTGGTATCGTTCCCCTAGGCTTAGATGTGTATAGTTCATGGTTGCAATCTCACTTTGGTCGGTGGATAAAAACTTTGATGCTAGCGCATCTAGGTCTTTTTTTCACCTCGCATTTGGTATTGCACTTCATGTGTTAATCTAAGAAATAATAATAGGTAGTTTATGACAACGAATACAGTAGATAACAAGAAGCAATTTTATATAGCGACTGCTAACTTACTAAATTTTGCAAATCCTGATCGACTTTATTATCCCAATGCGCCAGCTTATAGCAATAAAGAATATGAGCATAAGCTACACGGTATAACTGATTTATTGGCAAAAGCCCACGCTGACATCATTGCAGTACAAGAGGTGTGGGACAGTGATGCACTTGAAGCATTGGCTGTCTCATTAGGATTTGAGCCGAAGCATGTCGTGATTCCGCTGGCGAGCAATGACAGCTCCAGCCCTTACACACAAGGCAAGGGGGCGCAGGACACACCTGCCGTTGGCATTATTAGCCGCTTTGAGCAATTAGAGGTTAGCTCGTTGGAAGAAGTTGCGCAAAAGGCAGTGATTGATATTCCTGATATTGGCCCTTATAAACGCTTTAATCGCCCACCATTGGTAGTGCGTGTCAATGCCTATGGTCAGCCAATCACTATTATTACCGCACATCTAAAGAGCAAGCGTGCTTTTTTCCTACGGGATGACAATGGCAACTTGATAGAAGATATGGATGATCCAAACATCCGCGTTCGTGCCAAACTGCGCAGTTTATGTATGCGCGCAGCAGAAGCCGCCTCCATTCGTATGTCTATCATTGAGCGTTTACACCACACGCGTGAGCCATTGATTTTATTGGGTGATATGAATGATGTTACTGGTAGTGTAACCACTCAGCTGATGACCGAAACAGGTGAGGTCAACTATGACAAAAGTATGCGTGACGTGGCACTATTCGATGCCGCTCGTATTCAAGCTCGTTATGGTTGGATGAAGGACGTGGCATATACCCATATATATCAAGGTATGCCAGAAGTTATCGATCAGTTATTTGTTTCAGAAGAGTTTTTACCGGATAGTAAATTTTCGCTTGGTCAGGTAGAGCGAGTAGACTATTTTAATGACCATTTGAAATGGGACTATGCAGATAGAGTCATCGATCATGGTATTATAAGAGCTAAAATTAAACTCAATGATTAATTTTATAACATTGAATGATTAGCGCTATTAAAGTGTTAATCAATATATGATTTTTAACCCATTTATCTCCCTTGCTTGATACGTTACAAGCGTTTATGATGCCTCTCCATTGGGCGTAGTAGTGCTAATATCGACTTTATATTATTGGCTTACAATAGTCCTTCAATTTAGGATAAGTACTACCCCATTGTAGATTATATTTGTAAAACAGGGTGCAACATTAAGAGGCTTATGATGAGTGAAAATAGAGACGAAAAGATTGAAGATGTGTTGGTAGATTCTGAGCTGGCAAAAAAATTGGTACCCAATAAGTTTAAATTCACTAGCCAGCAAGGCCGTGCGCGCCGTCAAAAACTGCTTGCTGGTGCCAAAAAACTGAGTGAAACACAAGCGATTAATGATATTACCTTGGCTGCTGTCTGTGAAGAAGCAGGAATTCCAAGGGCTTCTGCTTATCACTTTTTTCCAAATATCGAAGCAATATTTTTAGCATTGCGCTTTTTGAATGCGATTGAAATATTAGAGATGGTAGAAACTGTTGATATTGGCAATTATGATAGATGGCAAGGCTACTTAATTGCTCTTATTGAGCAGTGTGTCACGATATTTCATAATGATGAGACCAAAGCCAAGCTCATTTATGACACCAACACGCCAGACTTCGAAGGCGATAGCTTTGGTGAAGATATAGATCATCAAATCGTTGACTTGGTTTATAAGCGCTTATCAGAGCGTTATGAAATGCCAAATTTTGATGATATTCAAGATACATTATTGGTGGCTTATAGCATTGTTAATGCTATCTTTACCTTGTCTTATCGCCGTCATCAAGGCATCACCACTGATTATATTCAAGAAGCAAATACGGCATTTATCGCTTACTTACGTTGCTACTTACCAGAAAAGCTACCGCGTAAAAACCGTTAATGCCTTGCTGATTTAGACCAAAAAACAGTGCATAAATATAGAAAAAGCCGACATATTTGTCGGCTTTTTTATTGCGAGTTTTTGATTAAGAAACTGTTTTTATATTGATATAGTCAGTGAGAAGTAATATCGCTACATCACGTACTGCAGGTACCGTTTTTTC
>NZ_RRYX01000018.1:0-42776 GCF_014861375.1 Psychrobacter sp. FME5
AATTGTTTTATGATATTCATCCAAATTATAACTCTTTTGTAGTGCAGTGACTATAATTGAGTAATTCCTGACTTGAATCTCTCTACAAACTTTTCTATAACTATTAATTCGCCACTATCTTTAATATTGACTTCTTTCACAAGCGGTTCAACGCTAGCCTGTGTCACTCCAAATCTTCCAGATTCTATAGCTATTGTAATTAGCCTCTATTTTTGTGATGCTGTTGATGCACCTGTAGGAACGCCCATTACTTACTCTCCTCACTATTAACGTTCAACAAATGAAACTTAATTTCTTGTTTAATGGAGGTACGTATAGTTTCAGTGTAACCCTTAAAGTCAGTCGTACCTTCAAACACTTCCCCCGTTATTTCAGCCTGCGCAATATAATCAACGAAACTATAGGGAATATCATTATCGTCAGCGAATCTGAATTGAGCAGTGTGATTGTCTAGTTTCAAATGAGCCTTAATTTCATCAGGATCAGAGCTATAGAACGTCTCAGTATTCCCCTCAGCGTCAGTTATTCCTTCAAACGTCTCTTTTGTATTCTCATTAATAGCAATATATGGGGTGTTGGTGTAGGCGATATCATCATCGTCAGCAAATCTAAACTGTGCTTTGTACATTGCACCAGCTATTAAGCTGGGCAACCCCGCCAATCCCAGCCCATCTACACCGCCTCCAGCCTTACTATGCTTACCCGCCCTCTCCGTAAACTGCTTTGCCGCTATCGTAATATTAGCGCCATCTAAAGTAATACTCGCACCACCAGCGGTCAGGGTAATTTTATTCGTTGCTACCACTTCAACGGCTTTAGTCGAGGAGGCGATGTTCACATCCTGCTTAGCCGTGGCTTCCAGTTTTCCTGTATGGGCGGAGAGGGTGATGTTGTCCTTAGCATTGGTCATACTAAATTGACCATCGGCTATTATATTGAGTGACTCACTACTGATTTGGCTATGACTATCGCCACTACTGATATTCATATCTTGCTGAGTGGTGGTGATCATCTCACCCATAGTTCTGTGAATCAGCGTATTGTCACTGACATAGCTTGTGTCTGCTGCACTATCGATCAGCGTGAATGGTGTGGTTTGATGAGTCTTGGTTTGCTGTTCCTCTGCGATAGTCTCAAGTTGCGTTTTAATCGCGTTATGGTCATTGACTTGTCTGCCAAGTCCTGTTGCCAGTTGCGTTAGTCGCTCTGCTAGATGCTGACCACCTAGACCAGTTTGAGTCAGAGTCGGGGTATGCTGTTGATAGTTATGCTGTCCAGATTGTGCGTTGGTTTGTGGTTGAGTGGAAAATAATGAATATAAAAAACCACCCGAAGGTGGCTTAGATCGAAATATTAAAAACTACCCTTTTTCACCGTCAAACCGTCAAACCGTCAAACCGTCAAACCGTCAAACTGCCAAATCACTTCACCCCAGTTATTGTTTGGATAGTCTGGCATGATGTCGCCTTGCTTAAAGTAAGCACGACGGTCAGATTTTGCTTGTGTGAACCAGTAGCCTGATTTAGGACAGGGCTGATTGGCAGGGCAACGTCCTTTGGCTTGACTGGTAATTTCAGGTTTATTGGGTTTGGTTTTATTTTCATAGTAAGGCGTCATGTCTTCGCCCGCCTCTTGACGCTGCATAAACTCTTCATAAGTGATTTTGTAAGGGTCAATAGAAACAAACTTGCTGGTATCGATGCCTGTCTCTTTAAGTACGAGTGGTAGGGTATAGTCAGGTTGATCTTGTTGGATTTTTAGACCCATTTTTGTGGCAGCGGTTTCGGAGAAGAGTCTGAATTCAGGTAATTCGCCATAAAGCTTACTATATTCTTTAGTCAAAGGCTCATCATAATCATTCGGAACGATTTGTTGTAGTAGCTCTACTTCATTGAAAACTTCTAAACTAATCAGGTAGTGACGCTTACCCGTGGATGGATCTGTTTGTCTATTCATTCTGATATTCATAAATACATCTGTACCATGTCGAAGCTGCCATGTTTGTAGATCATCAAGCTGCATCCATTGTTCAAAACTTAATGGATAAGTATAGTTAAGGCTGAAAGTATTTCCGTCTTCTGTGGTAGCAAATATAAAACTCTCTTCAGGAGTCAATCTGGGTTCACTTAAAGTTTTAGCATGTGTCCAACCTTTATCTTGTAGCTCTTTAAAGAAAGACATCATTTTTTTGTAAGCATCTTCGTCTGATATGCCGCTGACTTTATGGTTGAATAAAAAACTAAGATTGATTTTAGAGAGTTTATAGTTTTCTTGCTTATTATCCTCGTAAGCTAAGACTGACATAACACCATTGATAGAGAGTTCACCATTAGAGTATTTAATAATGGCAGTAGGCTCTTTATATCTTGGAAAATCGTAACCTTGGAAAGTAACGCCCATAGGTTGAGCGTCGCCTTCTTGAAAAGCTTTATATTCAGGGTTAGTGTTATATAAATCTTGAGCAGTCACATTTAAAGAAATTTCTAACGGTTTATTAGGCATAGTGCTCTCTTTTTCTGCTTGGCAGGCAGTAGTTAAAAAAAGAAAGCTAAAGCAAATAAGAGTAGTGAAAATTCGTTTAAACATAGTACTAAACTTGCCTTAGTTGCCTTAGTTGCCTTAGTTGCCTTAGTTGCTTTGGTAATAGGATGCTATATCCTTATCCTTTTTTACTATCAAACTGCCAAATCACTTCACCCTAATTATTGATTAGGTAACTTGGCATGATGTTGCCTTATTCTAAGAGTTAGGTTAATACAAATTTAATTCTGCTATATTGTCAAATTCACATGATGTCAAGTCTACCATCGCATACTTCGATTGCTTTTGTTGTACAGTACATCCTTTGTATTTAGTAATCTTAGGGCTACTTATGAGCTCTTGGAAAAATATTTCAGGGTCATCTACTCCGCTTATGTCTAACATTTTATATACGGTATCTTTATGGATGTTATTAAACGAATTGCGTAATTGATAATTACCTCTTAAATTAGACATCTTTACAAAATATTTATTATTCACTTTATCCAAAGAGTAATCTAAGATAGTGCCATCATTATATTGAATGACACCAAAAAAACCATATGCCGTTTCATCATATTGTTTGTTTTTTATTTGGTTTTCATTGTAGTTGTTAAAAAAGAAATTTTTAATATTTTTTACGTTCTCTTCAGGTAAAAAAAATGGTTCCCGGGCTTGCTTTGCGGGGGTTTTTGTTATGAAAGGAACCGGGTCTGTTGTATTGAAACCCTCTTGGATTTGGGTTTCAATATTAGAGGATGATACGCTCTCAGCGCTGCTCTTTTCATCCAGTTGCACAGTAGATTTGACTGCTTTACCTGAATCGAGAGTGAGTGAGTCAGAAGAGGTGGCGTCACAGGCAGCAAGTAATGTAGTAATCACTAGAGTAAGTGCGAGCTTTATTGTTTTCATATAGACCTCTTATAGTTTGTATACACTGGGATCTTTTTGCATTAGATACCATTGATACTTTGTAAAAGAAATAAGCGAATTTGGGTTATCATCTCTAGTACCAAGTTTCCATTTATAATCCATTACTTTATCACTAAACCCTTGGTAGAATTTATATTGGTTAGCAAGATTAGGCTCAAATACGTGTGGTACTCCTAGACTATGGGCGACTTCATGAACTAATGTCTCGTAATCGTCTAAACCTGATTTTAAAACGAGCGCAACATTACCTGTTGCAAATTGTCCAGTAGAAAAATCAGCAGGTGCTTTACCGTACAAGTCTTTTACATCAAAATCTAATAGAAAGATATAAGTCTTTTTATGACCTTTTTGATTAATAGATAAGGTATTACCTTTTTTATCTTTATGCTTTCGCAGTCCATATTTATCATACGCTCTCATAATTCCGTCACTTACTGATTCTGGAGTATGGCTATTTGTCTTTGCATGCCTTATATAAGACTTTATATGTGTGTCGGCATCAAATTTATTCAAATCGAAGTGCTCTTCAGTTTTAATCTCTGCTCTTATAAGTGCTTGGTTGAATGATTTGTATTTTAAATACCACTCTATAGATTCTAAGGATTTTTTATTTATACCGGTAGATGTTTTAGTAGGTACCAATACTAAATCAGCTTTGTATGTCTGATTGTTTTTATGTACCATCAACTCTCCTACTAAGTCTTTAGAGTTAGCAGAAATAGCGTAAACAGCGATACTTTCATGTTTGCTAAGTAGTTGGTTCTTTACCCCCTTAACCAATACTGCTCTTTTAAGAATATAATCCTTCCGAGTTTTCTTATTAGCATTATCAACTATGGTGGTTTTATGTCCTCGATTGATAAAGTCTTTAATTGAAATACTTGAAGGCGAAACAGTAAGTTTACTTGGATTCGAAGATACAAACTCTAGCTTCGTATATTTACTGGCTGATAGTTTAGAGGTGTCCCCAATTAGTTGCTGAAGCTCAATATCTAGTTTTACTCCACCTTTGTGCATAGATGAGCCACCTCTATAAACACTGTTGGTTGTATATGGGAAGATAACCAACCATGCAGGTAAATAGTTGTATTTATGTAATGATGGCGAGTACATAGCATCTTTAAGGTAAATATCTTTAAAGTTAGAAATATTACCTATAAATAATGCTTTATGAGTACGTTTACCTGTTGTGGGTTCTGTTACCTCTTCTATTGGATACCTATCAGCATCTCTAGGATAGTCAAAGCCATAACGCCCAGCCATGTCATTTGGCTGCCTAAAATGAACCGTAAACTCACGACGGCTGATCCTAAGCACTTTAAAAGGATCAGAAGGACCAGTAGTACCATTAGAGTTTTTACTCATTATTCTGCACCTTTTAATTCATCATTCTGCCAATCAAGCTCTAAATGTACCTCAATCTCATCCTCACTATTCGAGTGAAAACGTTCTGACCATCCGTCTTCATTAGTGACGCCTTTGAATTCTTCGCCTGTTTTTGTATTAACAGCGGTATATAAAATATTTGCATAAGGCACATCATCGTCATCCAAAAACTGATATGCCAAACTATAAACGCCATCCATTAGCGTCTTTTTATCAGGAATGATGCTAGGCAACCCCGCCAATCCCATCCCATCCGTTCCGCCTCCAGCCTTACTATGTTTCCCTGCCTTCTCCGTAAACTGCTTAGCAGTGATTGTAATATCACCGCCATCAAGCATAATACTCGCCCCACCAGCCGTCAGCGTAATCTTATTCGTCGCTACTACTTCAACGGCTTTAGTCGAAGAGGCGATGTTTACATCTTGCTTAGCAGTAGCTTCAAGCTTACCCGTATGGGCGGAGAGGGTGATGTTGTCTTTGGCATTGGTCATACTAAACTGACCATCGGCTATTATATTCAGTGACTCGCTACTGACTTGATGATGACTACCGCCACTACTGATCATCATGTCCGTTTGCGTAGTATTAATCATCTCACCCATGCTTCTGTGAATCAGGGTATCAGTACCGACATAGCTGCTGTCTGCTGCGCTGTCTATCAGGGTATAGGGATTGGTTTGATGAGTATTGGTTTGCTGTTCTTCGGCGATAGTTTCAAGTTGCGTTTTAATCGCGTTATGGTCATTGACTTGTCTACCAAGTCCCGTGGCCAGTTGCGTTAAGCGTTCTGCTAAGTGCTGACCGCCAAGGCTGGTTTGGGTCAGAGTTGGAGTGTAGTGCTGGTAGTTGTGCTGTCCTGATTGTGCATGAGTTTGCGGTTGAGTGGAGAGGACAAGTGCTTCACCTGATTTGATATTAATTTGGGCGTTAGTGGCCGCATTGATGCCTTGACGTTTGGCGGTGTCTAATGGATTGATAACCCCCATTTTTATGCTGGCAGTGACTTGTCCATCATCGACGTTGAGCTGTGAGTACGCTTGTTCGCTGCGGTGATCAGTGACCCATTCTGATAAGCCGTTGTCGGTGTTGCGATAACCACTCTCAATCGCTTGTTCGTTGTCTGTGGTAAATAGGCTAGGGCGAGTCGATGACAACAGACTGCCAGTATTGATCAAATGCTCGCTATCACCGATAGACTGCATCAGGGTTTGATCATCTGCTCTATGGGTAAAGTGTGTGCCATAGTTAGCACCCGCTTGTGCTTCTAATCGACTGATAGGCTGGGCTGGGCTATCCAGTAAGTAGTTTTTGGTCGGCGTCATATGATTGCGGCTGTCTGTGTCGCTTTGGCTGTTTGTAATCCCTGTCATTGGTGGGAGAGCACGTCTGCTGTATAGAGGACTGACCCACGGGGTATCAGCGGTAATGAGGCGCAGTTGAGTTAAATGAATGCCAGATTCTAGACTTGACGCATGACGCTGTTGGTGGCGTGAGCTTTGGGTTAGCCCTGTCACATGTGCCAGACTATTGCGTGCCAGATGCACGATATGGGTAGTGCGGTAGTGCTGATTGAGCGCACTGTGATCGACAAGTATAAAGGTATCAGCAACGTTTAGGTCAGTAGCATGGGCAAGGGCATGATAGACGCTGTACTGACTTTGATGACTGTCTGCTGCGATAGCCGCTTCATCTATGGTTTCAGTATCGGTTACTGGCGCAAAAGCAGCGGGCGTATCTAATGTGAGTGTGTGGTTATTGGCATGGCTGCTTTCTTCATCAGTATTACTGCTCATCGCAACGTCAGCGGACTGGGTTGGCTGTGCGACGCTGGCGCTATTGAAGCGCTGCATCGTTACTGAATTTGGTTGGGTGATGACCTGCTCACTCAATGCCAATATGGGCGCATGGACACGGTCGTGTAACACTTGTTGATAGCGTAATGCGCCAATGTTCACGCTGATACCATCGCTATCGCTTGGACTATGCGATGTAATAATAAGCTTTGGTGGACTGTGCTCGTCCGTTTGCTCATGGCGTAAGTAAGCCGTCAGCCCTTGACGCGCGAGCCGCTCGCAGATATGTGTCCAGTCGCTTATTTGCCATTGGGTCATGCGCGCTGGTGCCCAGCTAGCACCACCTTCATCGCTGCTACTATCATCAATTATTTCTATCTCAAGTGCAGCCGTGCGCTCTGCTACCATCGCTTGTACGGTCACATCAGTATCAATATGACTGCGTAAATGCTGATGCAAGCGATAATTGATGGGCTGGGCGAGCAGACGATAATAACCGTAGCTGCCATCATGGTCTAGCTGATGTACCGCTGTTATATACAGGTGACGAAAGCTTAGGCCACGTGGAGTGTCAAAGCTCAAGGTTAAAGGGCTACCGATGAGAGAGGTTAGTGGCGTAAAGGGTGGATGATGCCGCTCATGGATATAAACGTGCAGCACATAGATATCGATACCGTGCTGCTGATGTTGGCGATTACCATTGGGATTTAGTTGAGCAATAATGTCGGCTTCATCAAAGCTATGCATGAGCTTATCTTGCCACAATCGATAAGCATCGATATCTTGGCGCGCGCTCGAATAGGGCGCTTGAGTGCTACCTTCGCTAGCATAAAGCCGATCTGGATGCATGGGCAGCACGGTATTGGTCAAGCGTAACATAGTCATATCCCTATTCTTTGAGCAATGGCATCTCTTTGAGCAATTTCATGACAACTATCAGCAGGTGACGATTGATGATTATTTGCCGTTATCATCATACATAGTGATGTTATTAGTTAAGGGTAAATTCGATACGGCGGTTACGGGTGCGTCCTTCTTCGTCATCGTTACTAGCGATGGGGTCAGTGTCCCCTTTACCAGTGGTACTGAACCGCGCCGCATGTATATTTTGATCTATCAGGTATTTTTTGACCGCTTCTGCACGCTCATTTGATAGGGCTAGGTTGGCAGTAGGATTGCCAACATTATCAGTATGGCCCGTGATGGTGACTGCCTTATTACCGAGGCCCTGTAATACGCCTGCGATATCGTCTAAGATGCCCAGACCCGTTGGCGTCAAGTTAGCACTGCCAGATTCGAACTCGACGATACGATCGCCCAAAGTATCATCAATGAGGCGTTGTTCCTCTTCTACTACGACCAGCTGGTTTTCTAATTGATAGAGATCGGTTAGCCGTGAGTGAATACGGTTTTGAATGGCTTGTTTTTGTTCAATGCTGCTGACTTTGCCATGTAAGCTAATGGTCGTACCATGAATATCAATACGCCCTTGGCGAATGTTAGAGATATCGCTGTCGATGATAGTCGTGGCTATCTGTTGCCAGTTGGTGGGTATATTAATGCTTGAGCGCACTTCAATTTCATCTCGAACTGGTTTATTAGGGTATTGCGCTTTGAGCTTTTCCAGGAGTTGCTGCTTGTCCGAGCTAGTGGCGACCACACCTTTGATGACCACGGGGATATTTTGTGCGTCATTGGTCACATGAGCATCGTTATGTGCTGCAAAGACAACGGCGCTGATAGGAAGGGTCATAGCGACGGCTAATAGCAGGTTTTTCATGCGATTTGTTGGCCTAGGTTTGGATATTTTGGAGAGGACTTTCATTCAAGTACCTTTTTAATCTTGATATTATTGAGCGGTGACTAGTGGCAAAGATATGATGCATGGCGATTACTATTAGCTATTATGAATCAGTAGTTATAGTTAAAATACTTTAAAAACGCTACGATACTGCGGGTATGGTTTTTTTGTAGCCTCTGTCTGCGTAGGCACAGCAAGCTAGAAAAAACGGTACCTGCAGTGCGTGATGTAGCGATATTACTTCTCACTGACTATATTATGAACCACTACTGTGCCAAAAAGGTCTTTTTAAACAATTGCCTAGTATCATACAGGTATAAGTTATCTTGTAACAATACTTTATTGAAACGGGTCAGCCCAATATCTTCATCGATATAGCCTTTTGTCCAGTCGCTATTAGCGATGACCACCCAATCTTCAGGATAAGTTTTTTCACTTTCTGATATTTGCTCGAGTATACGTCCATCGGGTTTGTTGAAACTCAATAACAGGCGATAGCAATTAGCAACGCGGTATAAGTAAGTATTCAGGGAGAGCTGATGCGGCTGATAAAAACCATTGATGAGATCGTGCCAAAAGGTCGCCATGTGTATCGAGCTTTCTCTATCAGAGGTGAGTGACCAACAGATGGCCTTATTTAAACCGTTAAAACCCTTGGTAAAGGTAGGCAAAAATAATAAGCCAGTGGCGATGACTTGCTGTATCAGTTGCGATTTGTCGATGTTCATTAATACCGCTATATCATGCAACGTAGTGGTGTTGATAAAGTCGTAATAGTGAGTGCTGGCGTTGTTATTGATGGTGAGCTGGCTATCATTGAGATACTCCATAAGATCGGCGTTGTCAGTTTTGGACTTGGCCATGCTTAAGATTTCATAAGTGTCATCCCAAAGCGCTGCTGACTTGACGGGCAGATATTTCATCCAGTTTTTTGGTTTATCGAGATGAATCACGCCAAAGCCTATCAGTGGATAGTTTCTATGGCTACTATCATGGCTGGGAATGAGGACACCAGTGATAATCTCATTAGATCTAGTATCGATATGACTGAAATTCAAAAAAGCGATGTTATTGGAATTTTCTTTATCTACGAGGCTTTCACTAAATATGCTTTCCGACACCGCTAGTGCTTGGCTGACCCATTCGTCAATGGCATTGGTCTCTGAGATATGAGCACGCGCCCGTACAAAGTCGCCGCGAGCAGGCAGTTTGCCAAAATAAACTAAAGGTAAGGAGTCAGGAATCATGGTGTTTGCTCCTGCTGCTCAGTGACGGCTGAATTGTCATTAGTTGTCGTCGCGTTATCAGTAGGCGGTTGCGCTTGTAGAAGGCTCTCATTATTGGCAATGCTATTAGTACTAGGAGCTACAGTGGTTGCATTGGCTGGTGGCGTAGCATTAGTTGCATCTTGCTCGACAGTTGGTACTGTCTGATTGGTGTCAGAACCGGTATTGGCAGTAGGAGCCTCGCCATCGACTGCATTACTATCAGAAATTGGCCTTGCTGTACGTGTAACGCCCAGAGCGATAACCTCATCTGGTAATTTCATACCAGTAAATGGATTGTTTGAGCGCCCTTGATCGGTGGTGGTGCTACCACTGCCACTGATGATTCTAAAGCGCACAGAGATAGTGACATCATCACCTGACCATGCCATCTCAAAGATATCATTGCCAAGTTCAGTACGACGTGCACTATTGATAAGGCGTTCTACACCAAAGCTACCTGCTTCCTCAAAGACAGTAAAGTCTCTGCCATCATAATCCTTGGCTCGTATACTGGCGCCAGGCTGGCTGCTTGGATTGGGCCATACAAACGTTGTCCAAGCTTGGCTACCCATGCGATAACGTAGCTGTTGACCATCGACCACAATCGTATATTCGGTCAAGCCGCTGACGGGTAAGGGCATGATTTGAAAGGTGGTTTGATTGGCCGCGCTACTACCAGCACCACCAGTACTATTACTACCAGTATAATTGGTAAAGTAGCGCCCAAAATCAGCGACAAATTTCGGGTTAAGACCTATGCCTGCGCCATTCCAGATTTTACTGGAGATTTGATCACCGCGGCGAATGATAAAGGGCGATAATGTTTCGTTGACGAATCGCGCCACGTAGCCATCTTCGCCAAAGAATTGACCAATCTCAGCAGGCGTCGCCTCTAGGTTAGCATTGGCGGTAAAGGGATACTTTTTTTCTAAATTATCTAGGAAAGGCTTATGTACTTGTGCTTTCCAGACTTTATTAATCTCTGCTTTAGTGGGGGTCAGTAGCATATTGAAGGAGCGTGTCAAAGGCTCACTTAATAAGGGGCGAACCAGCTGTTTAATTTCAGAATTGGCTTGGCTGAGTATTTGCTCATCTAATATCTGTAGAGATTTAGTCAGTTCTGAGCCTTCGGGGCTGAGGGTTTGCGAGGCAAACAACAGTGCATCAGGGCCGATATCATCACTACGAGCGATATTATTAAATCGCGTTCTAATGTCGCCTAAGCTTGCTAAATAATTGTCTAATAATGACAGGTCTTGGTTGTCTTCTCGCGGCGTTACTAAAGCATGTATAGAAGAGAATTCTTGAGCAATCACACCTGAGCTTGCTGGTGCTACAGCAGCGGTGTTACTAGCACTACGACCGTTATTCATGGTCGCTTCTGCTTGGCGCAGCTCAGCGGGGCTCTGACGCAGAATGGTTTGCTTAAACCAATTCACAAATGAACGACGAGATTCCCCGCCATTGCCAACCGCTTGATTGGCCGCTTTGTTATCCCACTGAGTTTGGCGATCGACCGTCTCAAATAATGTTTTTAGCGGTGATTCTGTGGCATTAGACAGCTGATTTAATAAGATCGCATGGTCATCGAAGTCTTTACTATCGCGAACATAAACTTGAGATAAAAACCGCTTCCATTCACTGATATATTCTTGCTTATAGCGACTGACCAAATACTGCCGTATCTGTTCAGGACTACCTGTCAAGGTGAGGTCATCTTGGCTACTGGTTGCCAATACCCAGTCATCGGCGACTATTCTAGTAGTGGCAGCTTTATCAATCTCATCACTGACGAACGACTCCCACGCTTGTTTGGTAAAGGTGCCTGAAATGACATGGCTACCAAGTAGCGCTTCGTTGGCTGTACCTTGGGTGATTTGAGCGACTGTGACAGATGGGAAACGGGCCGATGAACGCATTTTAATCTCAGAGTAAACACGCTCACGAGCAGGCTGGCCTTTGCTAACTTTTGATAAATTACCGCGTGTTTTGTCTATCAACCCTAAGTCATTTTGAATCAATGGAAAAGTGGGGTCGCCGACATGAGCCAACGTAAAACTCAAGATACGCTCAGCTTGGCGAATCATTTTGTCACGTGGCATATCAGCGCGATTGGCGTCGAGCCAGTTACGCCAAAACCGGGTCATCTGATCGCTTAAATGACTGGTCTCTAAATTGTCATGATTGCCAAGCATGAGATAAGCTTTGAGCGCATTATAAGCATCTTCGACGTCCGTAGGGTCTGACTGAATATAAGCATCATTAACGGCAGCATCAGAGGTGTTGTCAGTGGTCGAATCCTCTGTACGCACTTCTAATTGGTCGGCGTTGGTGTTTACTTCGGTCAAAAACGTTTCGATGTTTTGTTTGGTCGGTGTTAAGACGATGATGCGGATACCGTTATAGTATTCTGCTAACAGTTTTTGCTTCAGTTTATCGCCTTGGTAAAGGCCAAATCTCAGAGACAGCGGCTTGTCGTCTTGATAGCCTTCGAGCTGCTCGATTCGACTTTGTAAAATACTGAGTGACTCAAGCTGGGACTGTAGATCTCCATTAGAGTTTTTTTGCAGCGCTGCGACTTGTTGTAAGTCGGCCACGACGCGTTCAGTGAGCTGTTTATTATTGGCATACGACCAAGTCCACAATCCGACAACCGTGCACAAAGTGACAACAGCAGCTAGGGTAGCAAGTGCGCGATGACTGCGTTTGTTTCGATTTTTGTGCTGCTTAACCAGATGCTTGTCTTTTAAAATAACCTTGGAAAATAGGTCTTGTAAAAAGTAAGGCTTGTCAGCGGATTCCTGCTGGGCGTTAAGTGGTATAGCTGGTGGGTGCAAATCGTAATTTTGTACCATTTGCAACGTCATTTGGCTACTAACTTGGCCATCTTGCAAGGCGCTAGTAAAGTAAAATCCACGCAATATGGGCTTAAATTGAAAAGGATTGTCTTCAAATAAAGCATGCATCAGCGTCCGTATCATCGGACGTAATGACTGAAACTCCATGGGAAAGGTCATGAGACTGGGAGATACGGTGCGCTGATGACGCAAAGATAGCTTAGTAGTGCTCAAATCTTTTAGACCGTTGACTAAGACGCCAAAATGCTCTTCGAATACGTCAGTAATATTGATGTCTTCTGGGTCTTCGGGGTAGGGAATGGTCGCGCCCCATACTTGGCTGCGCTCTTCTTGCTCATAGTCATTAAAGAAGTCACGAAAGCCTGAAATCAAATCCATTTTGGTAAAGACCACATAGACAGGCGCATAGACTTCTAACTGTTCGGTTAAGTCCTGCACACGACTGCGTAGGTTTTTGGCCAAATCCAAGGCATAGTTTGGGTCGTTTTTGGTAAGCTCAGCGATACTGACCGCGATAATAATGCCGTTAATCGGTGCTTTAGGTCGATTCTTTTTGAGCAAGTTTAAAAACGACAACCATTCTGAGCGATCTTCTTCATAAACGGAGTAGCGTCCTGCGGTATCGAGTAAAATACCTTCAGTGGAGAAAAACCAATCACAATTACGTGTACCGCCAACGCCTTTAACGGATAGCTTATTGGTTTGATCCATGAATGGAAATTTTAAGCCAGAGTGTAATACTGCTGAGCTTTTGCCTGCCGCTGGATTACCGATCACCATATACCACGGTAGCTCGTATAATGCTGCCTTACCGGTTTGATCGCCTATCTTTGATTTGCGAATGGTTTTAATGGCATCTTGCATTTGCTGTCGTAGCGCTTGCACCTCTTGGGCGTTTTCATCTTTTGCTAGGTGCGTGCTATCTTCACTTTGACTTTCAGTGCCGTTGTCTTCGACCAAATTTGCCAGCTCATCTGAAGCAGCCTTGCGTTTTTTCCACAGATAATAGGTCAGCAGCCCCAACACCGTGCATGTGATTAAAATGCCAACAATAATAAAAAAGGTTTTGATGCTCACATAGTCATACAAAAAGACCAGAGCGACTATGATACCCAATGCTAATAATACCCTTGGGTTGTAGATAAGATGAAAAAACCTTGAAAACATGCGTGCTACCTAGTGTGGTCTTAAGATAATAAAGCGAGTATTTACAACGATAAAGAGTTGTCAAAGCTATGATTCAGGCGTCTGAGAAAAGTCTGCTAACCAAAGCATAGAGCAGTGCTTATGTTGGGTAACTAAAAATATCTCATCTGACTCTTGTTGATTTTTTTCCACCATATTAACAAACAGTGATAAGCTGATAAACGGTGATAACCAATTATTTAATGGCATATAATGCCCTAAATGATGTTCATTTACTAGAGCGCCTTTTGCTATAAATGCTTCGAGAAAGTTCATATACGTTGATAGGTCATAAGGTTGTTTTAATGGATTAATGTCTGAAATAGTGGTAATACTCATATCTGCTAGAGAGACATTAGTCTTGTTATTAGTTTTGTCTTTGATGTCAGACGATTCTTTTTTTGGTTTTGTTGTCGGTTTATCAGTGGTTTTTAGCGCGGTCGTATCGGTCGGTGACAGTGAGAGGTTATTGTTTATCAATAGATTTTTGATAGCCGTTAGGTGTTGGAAATAGCTGCGTTTATTGTTGTTTTTAACGTCACTATCTTTAGGACTTGGGGCGCAAATCTCAGTCAATAAAATACTGGCACTGGAATCGATATTGAGTACATCTTGAGCCGCTTGATTAGAAAACACCAACAGCGCACCAGCTTCGGTAGGAATGACATTAAAAGCAGAGTTTGAGTACATATGAGCATCTAACCATTCTTCATTTATCTGTGAGTCAGCAATGAGCATTAAGCAAAGCTCAGGGGCGGATGACTGAGACAATGGGATCAGATATCGGTTAATAAACTTGCTAGGTCCATGAATACCATGACTACCATCAAGCTCAACGTTATCTTCTATACTATCTTCTACGTTATTTTTTATAGTGACATCATCAGTCGGAATGACTTCAATAGAGAGTAGTGCTTCAGGAATACCGTAGGTCGCTAGTTGCTCTTTGATGGCTGCAATAAGTAACGCTGAGTCGGCGCTGGCAGGGAGGCACAAATAAATGGGTAGCTTGGCGAGCGATGTACCTGCAGAGACAGAAAGCGTGTCATCGTTGCTTGAGTCATTGGCTGACTCATTATCTGGTTGGCTGTTTTCTTCACTGGCGCTCGCTAAATAATGCTGCTGCCACTCAGGATGGACATCAATGGCTGAGTTGGGTTGGGTATTGTTATTTTTATGGTACTGATGGAAGTGCTCGGCGAGGATATACAATATCTCATCGCTTGACGCAAGATGCTCATAAACCAATGAGCATAAGCGTAAAGTTACATCATTTAACGCTGGCATGTGCTCTGTATGCGTATCTTCGTTATCATCAAAATCCGAGTCTGCTAAAGAATCATCATAAAGGTAAGCATAGGGTAAGGAGGCAGCATCGGTGAGTCTGGCGATGGGTTTGGTCAGTATTGGCAGCCCATCCATATCCATCAGATCTTCGCTTAATACTGTCAGGTCTTCATCGTTGTCTACCACATCAGACCAGCTATCCCCCTCGGGCAAACAAACACGGCTATAGATAAACAACTGATAAGTATCAGGCAGTTTGACGGGGGCTTTTTTATCAGATTTTGCCCCAGTGCTATCTAACGCTTCTCTTTCTTGGCTGTTTAATCTTTTTTGCCACCACAACAGCATCATGATAACGCCAACAAATAATAGGGGGATAGCAACAAACCACAGTAACAAACCGGACGAGGTAAGCTGTCGAGCATTGTCTTTAAAGTACATCCAGACCAAAATCAGGTAAGCCACTAAGAGCATCACGACAACAAAGCGGCCATAAGACAGTATTTTTTTTGCGCCCACTTATTTAAACCTCTTGTTTGTTTGGTTTTTTATTGTATTTATGACTATGTTTACAAAATTTATAGGCAGTATTCTATGGCATTTACAAGGTTCTTTCTACTAAATTTAATGACTTTATTTTACTAATATTATTTTACTAAGATCGTATTCAACAATAAGTAGAAATGATAATTTTATATTTTTTTAATAAATAGCTGAACTAATAAGGTCTATCACGTTATTAAGTCAATATTAATAATAAATCGTTCGTATAAAGCCCGTCAGCATTAATAAAACCAAGGCAGGAGAATAAGAAAATAGCATAATTAAGTCGGCTTTATTTCCAACGAAGATGTTTTATCTATATAATACTGACAAAATAGTAATTACCAACGCCTGTTTGTCTTTTTTCGTCGTTTTGGTTTTATCGTCTTATGATGTATGTGATCGTTTCTTTCTTTACGTTGCTATCGATTATGATGATTGTCATGCTCTTTGATCGGCAGCTGTGCGCGCGATTATTGGGCAAGATTGCGATCTATTTTCAACGATTATTCAGCCCCAGAACTAAGCATTCATTACCCAAGCATTCATCAACAGAACCACCTAAGCAGCCATTTAGTTATCGTATCAAGCAGTTTGGGCGGTTTATTGCAAAAATAGATGTTTCGCGACTCCCAGTGATATCGGCATTATCACTGTTGATTATCATGGCGACGGCTGGGCTGTGTTATGCCTTGATTACTAGTCATTCACTTGAGGTGTATCATGCAAAAGATACGCGGCCCAGCACTACAAGCGCACAAATCAGCCAGCTGTTAATAGGAGAGCGCCTGAGACCGCCGCCAGCGCCGCCTGAGGCGTTGTTCGCTGAGTTAGAGGCCGAAGTTGCAAGCTATCAGGCCGATAAAGCGGAGGAAGGCTATTGGCCTGAAAATCAAACGAATGTGCCTCAAGCTGGCAGACCGCTGATGCTGCCTGAGCCTGACTTGTCTGAGCTAAATACGCAAGATCACAGTACGGGTTATTCGGGTGATATGCTGGCCTCACATCTAAATAATGGCCATATCAATATCAAAAATGCTGACCGTAATTGGAAAAAAATGAACTCAGAGTTTGTTCAACGGCTGTTGACTGTGTATAAAGTAATGAGTGATCAGTATGGCTATGACATGGTGCTTTTAGAAGGCTATCGTAGCCCAGCAAGGCAAGCAAGGCTGCTCAGAAAAGGCTCTCACGTAACCAAGGCGGGGTCGTATAAAAGCTATCATCAGTTTGGTTTGGCAGGCGATAGTGCCTTTATTAGAAATGGTAAGATTGTCATCAGTGAAAAGGATCCTTGGGCGATGCGAGGCTATAAATTATATGGTAAAGTAGCCAAATCTGCTGGACTTGTGTGGGGTGGTGATTGGCGTATGATGGATCTTGGCCATGTCGAGCTGCGTAAAAAAGGGGTGCTTGGTCGCCCAGAAATGGCAGAGATTTTGACCAGTCAATAATGACAATAAGATTTAAGGTAAATTTAAAATATGGACAGATGTATGACATTGCCGATGGCATTAATAGCCACTGGTTGTTTGCTAAGCGGTGTGCTCGCTGGATGTAGCACTGATAAATTGAGCAAATCAAATGACAAGGTGTCGGCACTGGCAGGCGAATCTCCTATTGGAAATGCCATGAGTAATATCGTTGGTAGTGGCAAAAACAGTGCCGATTTGCAAAGCTTGCAAGCGCAGTTAGAGCAGCAGCAACAGCAGCTTGCGACCATGAGTGCCGAGCAGCAAGCACTACAAGAAAAACTAACGCGTCAGCAGATAACACTCCATATTAAACCCGCTGCCAACGCTAATGCTGGACGTGCCAAACTAGGGACAGCAAGCACCGCTTATATTGCGTTCTTAGAAGAAGAAAGTGAGTTCAGTGATATTGAAGAATTGGCTGCCAAAGAAATCAGCGTGATTCCAAATCGTGATTCCAGTCTGACGGTAAATATTCCACAAGATGCACGTTTTATCGCCGTTAAAGTGGGGTTAAGGTATACCAAAAAGCGCTCACAGTTTCTTATTCCACTTGCCAGTCTCAATTTTGATACGCCATTTACGCTGAATATAGGTGCATGCGATGTCAGTATTACTGAGGGTATCGACCCGGCGCTGGCGCCTACATTTAGTACCAAACTTAAATATTATCAGCAGCCATTAGTCAGCTGTTCGTAGGAGATTGTCTTGAGCAAACATAGAGTATTGTGGGGCGAAGGGCTGTTTTTGCGTCCTCAGCATTTTCAAATTCAAGACACGTATCATGACTCGCAGCGAGCATTAAGTATGATGCTGGCGCACCCTTATGCTTATGGGGTATCTGAGGTTCAGATCGATGAGCAATTATTAGAAAGTCATTTATTAAGTTTTCAGAGTATTTATGCAGTATTGCCCGATGGTACAATATACCAAGCACCTCGCACCGATGCATTGCCAAAAGCAGTTACCTTAGATACTCAAGATAATGGCGATGAGGTTTTTGTATTTTTAAGCTTAGAAATTGTCCATAGCGGTGGCAGTAATATTCAGACGGATCACAGTGATAATCCAGCGCGCTATGTCAAAGGTGCTGTTGAGGCGCAAGACCTATATAGTCAAGCCGCTGAAGCGGTCATCGATGTGATTAAGCTGTCGCCAAGTCTGCAATTAAGCCATTCTGCGCAAGTGCCCAGTCAAGATACGGTGTCTTTATTGATCGCTAAGCTCGTGCGTACCACCCAAGGCGTTTATCAAGTCGATAATGATTATATCGTCCCGAGTGTGCATATTACCAGTAACGCTGCGCTCGTTGGGCAAGTCTATCGTTTGATGACCATGATTAATACCAAGTCCACCTCATTGTATGACCATCATCGTCAATCTAACAATGACTTGTTAGAGTTTCGCTCTTCAGATATTGCGTCTTTTTGGCTGCTGCATACGCTGAATACCGCATACTCTCAGATCAGCCATTTATATAATAATGCCAAACTACACCCAGAGCGGCTTTATGAGGCGCTATTAAATGTTGCCAGTCAATTGGCTACTTTTAGCTCATTATATAAAGTAGGGGATTTGCCTTCTTATCATCATGACAATGCCAACGAATCGTTTGTCGGTATTATCTCGATCATACGTGAGCTGCTCAATACGGTGATTGCCAGCAACTTTATCTCAATCCCATTACGTCAGACCAAACCGTCTTACTACACAGGTGATCTCAGTAGTGACAAAATCACGCGCGGCTCACAGCTGTATCTGTCTGTTAGCTCATCGCTACCGATGCACGAGTTAATCGACATCGTGCCACGCCGCTTCAAGGTTGCGACCCCTGACTCAGTAGAAAAACGTGTTCTCTCAGCGCTGCCAGGCTCTCCTGTTTCGCACGTCACCCAAGTACCTAGCGCGATACCGGTGAGGCCAGGCTTTAGCTACTTTACCATCGAGCCAGTAGGTGAGCTGTATGACGAGATGCTAAAGTCTGAATCTATTTGTATTTATGTACCAAATGGCTTTGATGATTTAAAAATTGAGCTGATGGCCATCGTACAGTAGTTATGCCGCGTCTCTAGTGGTGCTAAGGTTGAAAGATCAATAGACACTAAATAGTATTTGAAACAATAAGCATTAGGAACAATCATGTCAGGGAATAATTCAGTGGGCTCTGCGCCCTCACTATTGGATTCGGGTGAGGTAGCATCAAAAGTCTCAGCAGCGGGACTGGATAAACGTATCAGCAGCCAGTCGCTGGTCGATATTATGTATGACGGCTTTTATTTGGTATTCCTGCTGCGTAATCATTATTTTAGTAGTGAGCCGCGTAGTTTTCGGCAAAAGATATACGCATTTTTGGACAAGTTCGAAGTTGATGCTCGCAAAAAAGGTTTTTTGTCAGAAGACATTCATGAGGCAAAATACGCTTACTGTGCGCTGATTGATGAGACCATCATGACCACGCAGGACCCAGAGTTTCAAACCCTAAAAGATGCTTGGGAGATGAATCCTTTGCAACTGGATTTGTTTGGTTCGCAAATCGCGGGCAATGAGTTCTTTGAGCGTTTAGATGGTTTGCGTGAGCAAGGAGAGAAGCGCCTACCTGCTTTAGAGGTGTATCATTATGCGATGCTGCTTGGCTTTCAAGGTAAGTATCGTTTAGAAGCACCAGAGAAAATTCGCTATCTTATCTCGCGTTTGGGCGATGAGATTGAGCATCTACGCGGCAATAAAAACGCGTTCTCACCGTTTTGGGCGATTCCTGACCAAATCAAGCACACGCTTACTAGCGAGACGCCATTATGGGTTATCCTTGCCGTCATGGCAGTGTTATTGACCGTGATATTTGCCACCATGTGGCAGTTTACCAATAGCTTTTCAAATGAGCAGCTCTCGGCATACGACAATGTTATTCAAGAAAACAAAGAGCAAGCGCATATTTCAATATTTTTACCCTAGCGTTTGCTGATAACCATACCGCGAATCCACTTGCAAAATAATACCGTGCTGCTGGGATGTTTGTTTTTAAACATATAATTAAAATACTTTAAAAACGCTACGATACTGCTGGTATAGTTTTTTTGTAGCCTCTGTCTGCGTAGGCACAGCAAGCTAGAAAAAACGGTACCTGCAGTACGTGATGTATCGATTTTACTTTTCACTGACTATAGGTTCCGCAGCTTCTGTTTGCATAGACACTGCCAGCCAAAAAAATTCATTCCAAATGAAAAAAAACAGCAGCCATAAAAAAACCCCCATCAAAGTGATGAGGGTCTTGGCAAATGCCATAATTGAATTAAATATAATTCAAAAAATTTACAACTAAAATGTGGCTCTCCAACCTGGGCTCGAACCAGGGACACACGGATTAACAGTCCGTTGCTCTACCAACTGAGCTATTGGAGAATAAGCTATAAGCGTTTAAAACCTTATAACGAGCCTTAGAAGTCTCTAACGAGTTCTTGCTAAGTGGGGCGTATTCTAGCAAAGATAAAAAATACGTCAAGCCTTTTTTGCATAATTAGTAAAGATTATTGTATTAATAACACAATCCGCGGTTTTTCACCAAAAATTTAGCAATGGCGAGGTGAATAAAAAAACGCCCACATAAATATTATGGAGCGTCTTGTTATAGAGAGGTTGTTTAGAATGATTTTTTAAAGACTTATTCAGCCACGTCCAAATCAACAACCGCCTTTTCGATACGTGACAAAGCATCTTTTAGTGTGGCTTCATCAGTAGCGTAAGAGATACGCATATAGCCGCCAAGACCGAATGCATCACCCGGTACAACAGCCACGCCAACCTTATCGAGCAACCATTCCGAGAACTCAGTACAGGATGATAAACCCGCCGCTTTAATTAAAGGTTTGATGTCAGGATAAACATAAAACGCGCCATCAGGACGCAGGCAAGTAATCCCTTTAATCGCATTTAAACCATCAACGACCAAATCACAACGCTTTTCAAAAGCTTCTACCATAGGCTCGAGTACGCTTTGGTCGCCATCGATAGCGGCTTCTGCTGCGACTTGGCTGATAGACGTGGGGCATGAAGTGGACTGCGATTGTATTTTTTTCATCGCTCCGATCAATTTGGCAGGGCCACCCGCATAACCGATACGCCAACCGGTCATCGCATAGGCCTTAGAGACGCCATTCAAAATAATGGCGCGGTCTTTCAGCTCAGGCGCTGCATTCAAGATATTATAGAATTTATCACCTGTCCAGCGAATGTGCTCGTACATATCATCTGAGGCAACGTAGATTTTTGGATGTTTTTTCAATACTTCAGCGATGGCTGTTAGCTCATCTAAGGTATAGATCATGCCAGTTGGATTCGATGGGCTATTCAGTACCAACATTTTGGTTTTATCGGTGATAGCGGCTTCTAATTGCTCGGCAGTGATTTTGAAGTCTTGCTCAGCTGGACATTTTACGATGACTGGCACGCCTTCTGCGATTTTGACCATGTCAGGGTAGCTGACCCAATAAGGTGCTGGAATGATAACTTCATCACCTGAGTTGATAAAGGCTTGGGCAAGGTTAAAGAATGATTGTTTACCGCCGACCGATACTAAAACCTCATTTGGCTCATAGCTGATGTCATTGTCGCGTTTGAACTTTTTAATGATGGCTTTTTTGAGTTCTGGTGTGCCATCGACAGCGGTGTATTTGGTAAAACCATCATTAATGGCATCAATAGCCGCTTTTTTGATGTGTTCTGGTGTATCAAAATCAGGTTCGCCAGCGCCCAAACCGATGATATCTTTACCTGCTGCTTTTAGCTCTGTGGCTTTATTGGTAATCGCTAGCGTAGGAGATGGTTTGATGTTATTGACGCGGTCAGACAGTTGCAGTTCGCTCATGAGAAATCCTTTCTTATGGAGTGGGGTGGGTAAAATATAATATTCGCTATATAGCGTTTAGATGTTATCAGAATGTGTATCAGACAGTTTAAAAACAGTTCAGGCAGATTGAAAACCTGCCACTTTAAACCTTTTTAGAGATAATTGACGCTCAACCAAAAGCGCTTTTGGCTTTATTGTAGCATGCAGCTATTACGCTGTCTTATAGGGCTCGTAACTTATTAGAGCTCGTAATTTAAAATAACGAGAGAAACAGCCGTTCTATGCGCGCTATGACCAAATATTGAGCAGTTTGAAACACTGGTTGATTGCGAAACCACAACAATAGGCTGATAATCTTGCGCTATGATTGTTTAGATTTTATAAATAAAACGGATGATACGTTAATTAAATGCAGTCAATGCAAATAGTTAAATAAAAACAATAATCAAGATTTAAAGATGAGATAAATTGTAAACTCAATAAAATTCATAATAACTAAAAGGACGTTTATCATGACAGATTCTACCAGAAAATTAAACATTCTCATTACTGGAGCGACGTCTGGTATTGGCAAGCAGTTAGCAAAAGACTATTTACTCGAAGGCCAGCATGTTTATGCCGTTGGCCGCGATGATGATGCATTGGCTGAACTTAAATCATTGGGCGCAGAAACCATTGACTTAGACCTCATGGATCGAGAAAAAGTGATAGAGGCATTTGATGAGATTGCTGACGTTGATTTGGCGATTTGCGGTGCTGGCATGTGTGAGTATCTGGATATGCCAAACTTTGATAGCGCCGCCTTTATGAAAGTCATGTCAGTAAATATGGGCACGTTATCGCACGCTATCGAAGGAGTATTACCAAAGCTCATCGCCTCGAAGGGTCGCTTGGTCGGTATTGGCTCGGCGTCTGCTTATGTGCCGTTTGCTCGTGCCGAAGCCTATGGCAGCTCAAAAGCCGCCATTCATTATTTAATGAAAACCCTACAGATTAGTCTTGCACCGCATGATGTATCGGTAAGCTTAGTCGTTCCCGGCTTTGTTGAAACGCCAATGACCAAACAAAACGACTTTCCGATGCCGTTTTTACAAACCCCAAAACAGGCAAGTCAAGCCATTCGTCATGGTATTGAACACGGTCATGAGGTGATTGAATTTCCCAAAAAATTGACCTTGCCATTAAAGGCGCTAGGGACGTTACCAGATTTAATCTGGCAACAGGTCAGTGAAAAAATCAATAAAAATAGCCAATCGTGATAGTTCCGAAAATAGAGTAAAGAATAGCGCTTTAAAAAAACAATAAGGAACGCCTTTATGTCGTTTATCCGCCGTAAACGTAAAAATGCAAAAGCCGCCTCTACTGAGGCTAGTAGTGTGTCAAAAAAGCCTAGCGTTGTCCAAGAGAAAAAGCGTATTGCCATTATCGGTTCAGGCGTTTCAGGTTTAACTTGTGCGCATTATTTGGTCAAGCAACATGAGGTGACGGTGTTTGAAGCCAATGATTATATTGGCGGTCATGTAAACACCATCGACGTGACATTACAAGATGGTAAAAAGGCGAAACCTAGTAAAGTAGAGAGAAGTGCGATAGATACTGGCTTTATCGTCTTCAATGAGCGCACCTATCCCAATTTTTTTCGTCTGCTTTATGAGCTGCAAGTACCTTTTCAAGCAACAGACATGAGTTTTTCGGTAAAAAATACCGCGCGTCATTTTGAATACAATGGTCATACGCTCAATACTTTATTGTCGCAGCGAAAGAATGTGCTCAACCCAAAGTTTTGGCAATTTATCAAAGATATCCTACAGTTCAATAAGCATATCAAACAGCTACGCCAGGATTATGAAGAAACTCGTGCGCAAGGACAAGATACCAGCAAATTCACTGAGCAAACACTGGGTAGTTATCTCAGCAAACAAAGCTACAGTACGCTTTTTATGGATAACTATCTGCTGCCAATGGTTTCTGCTATTTGGTCAACCAGCATAGGCGAGGTAGAAGATTTTCCATTGGTGTTTTTTGCCCAGTTCTTTGATAACCATGGCTTGCTCGATGTGGTCAATCGCCCGCAATGGTTCACGATTCAGGGCGGCTCAAAACAGTATGTGAATAAACTGGTCACTCGATTTGTTAAAGCTGGCGGCAAGATAAAGGTAAATTGCCCAGTGCAGTCAGTTATTCGTAACGCCGTACAGGATAAAGACAAAGTGATACTAACGCTTCAGGATAAAAACAATATCAACGGTGAGGTTGAAAGCCTTATATTTGATGAAGTTGTTTTTGCTTGTCATGCAGATACCGCGTTGAAGATTTTACAAGATGCCGGTTATGATGAAACTGAGGTGCTAAGTCATTTCCGCTTTACCAAAAACACCGCAGTATTGCATACCGATAGCAGCGTTTTGCCTAAAAAGCCCTTGGCATGGGCCAGTTGGAATTACCTGATAGAGGATGAAGGTTCTATTGAGAGCTCTACTAAAAATGCTAAAGAGCAGCAAACCGCAGTAAAGCCAGTATTGACCTATCATATGAATATCTTGCAACGCTTGACCAAAAAGCATAACTATTTGGTGACGCTTAATCACAAGGTGGATAAGAATCAAATTATTAAGCAGATTGATTATAGCCACCCTGTTTTTGATAAGGCAATGATTGAGGCGCAAACCAAATGGTCGAGTATCTCGGGCAGTGGTCTGCACACCCATTTTTGCGGCGCGTATTGGTTCAATGGCTTTCATGAAGATGGTGTGCGTAGCGGCCTGCGTGTCTGTCAGGCATTAGGACATGACATTGATATAAAAGATGAGGTTGATCCAAGCCATCTGCCTGATGTCGATAGTACACATACGCCGTTTCGCTATAGAGATTTGCCAGTTAAAGCAGATAGCAAGCCGCGCAAACTCAATAAACGCAAGGTCACGATGGCCACTACTAATCAAGAGTTGGTTGAGTACGTTGAGAATTTACAGTCTGCTATTAACGATAACGAAACATATAAGGATTACGAACCACAGAAAAAGCGCGGTTTATTTGGGTGTAAAACCAATGAGCACTAAAGTAAATAATAAGGAGAAAGCTGTGTCTACTGAAGACGGTTTATCTGACAGTTGCTTACCCCATCAGCTATTTCATGGGACAACATGGCACAGTCGCCTGCTACCAAGTGTGCATAAATTTGCCTACCCGTATCGTTATTGGGGCATCAATATCAGCGCGTTGGCAGCGGGGCAGGTACTTCCTGAGGTGGGTATAGCCATTTTTGGTAAGGCTAATGTTGTTAAAAATAGATGGTTAAAAGAGCTACCGTTATTCTCAGCGAAGAAAAAAGCTTTGCAGCAATTCTGTCCTGATGATTATTTACAAGGACTAAATTCACAAGGGTTAAATTCACAAAGGCGAAATGTACAACAACCAAATAGCCTAAGTAATAATGAAAACGACGATAGCCGTTCAAATCCTATCCAAGCACTTAATCATCGTTTGAGCCAAGCATTTACTGAACAAACAGGTAGTGAGCCAACAGGCGATATCATTGGCATGGTTGTGTGCCGCAATGCAGGTATTTATTTTAGCCCCGTCAATTTTTATTTGGGTTTTGATAAGCAGCAGACGCCGACTCATTTATTGGCTGAGGTGTCTAATACGCCATGGGATAAGCGGCATTATTATGGGTTTTTATTAGCAGGGGAGAGTACTGAGTTCTGTCACGATAAAGACTTCCATGTCTCACCCTTTAATCCGATTGACCAGCTATATCGTTGGCAAGTTAAGATAAAAAACCAGCCAGATAACGGCTTGCAAGTTCGTATTGCTATCGATATCAGTGATGAGCGCGGTAAGGTGTTAAAAACAGGGATAAAGATGTCAGGCGTCCCAATGACTGCGAGGATGATTCGCAACAGCCTACGTAAAAACCCATTGATGAATGTGACTTCGTTAACGCGTATTTACTGGCATGCTTTTAAGCTTTATGCGATTAAAAAAGTACCCTACATTAATTATGATGAAAAGCTAGCCGATAGTCAGCAGCAAGCTGATAAAAAACCTGATGTTGAAAAAAATAAACACTAAATCAAAAAACTTTAAGCACCTAAGTTTAAGCACCTAAGATTGAAATACATGCCATTTAAACAAGGATAAGTAGACAATGTCAGTACGACCGACCGATAGAGCACCCGCTTCAACACTAGCCAAGATGACTACCAGCATCAGCCAAAAAATCAATGAAAGCGCTATCTTACAACCTGTCAGTGACGGGATCAATCAAGTCGCAAGAAAATTGATATTTCGTGCGTTACAGCATATTCAGTTTGGTAGCCTGACTATAATCGAAGCGTTTGGCGAGCAAGCACCTAAGACAAATAACTTTGGAAGCGTCTCTACTAGCACAGCAAGCAGTTCAGCAGTGGGCCGCCATTCGTTAAATGTCACTTTGATGATTTATGATAGTGCTGTCTATCGTCAGTTGCTACTTGGGGGCTCTATTGCTTTGGCAGACAGCTATATCAATGGTGAGTGGGATACAGATGACTTGACCGGATTGATTCGGTTGGCGGCGCGTAACTTGGCGGTACTTAATAAACTTGAGAGCCGCTTTGCGGGGGTGAGTAAGGCGTTCGAAAAAGCCAAGCATCAACTGCGTAAAAATGATAAATCTGGATCTAAGTCCAATATCTTAGCGCATTACGATTTGGGCAATGATATGTATCAGCGTTTTTTAGACGATACCATGATGTATTCATCAGCAGTTTATAAAAACACTGAAGCAACATTGGCTGAAGCGCAGCAGCATAAATTGGCGCTCATTTGTCAGCGGTTGCAACTCTCTGCTGATGATCATGTCATCGAAATCGGTACAGGTTGGGGTGGTTTTGCGATTTATGCCGCCACACATTATGGCTGTCAAATAACGACAACAACTATCTCGGATGCCCAATACGAAGAGGCACAGAGTCGTGTTAAAGCGGCAGGTTTATCAGATAAAATAACCTTGCTGAAACAAGACTATCGCGAGCTGACAGGACAGTATGACAAATTGGTCAGTATCGAGATGATTGAGGCGGTTGGGCATGAGTATTTGCCGACTTTTTTTGCTAAATGTAATAGTCTCCTAAAGCCCACGGGATTGATGGTATTGCAAGCGATTACTTTTAATGACCAAAACTACCAAGATTATATAAATTCGGTTGATTTTATTCAAACGCACATCTTTCCTGGTGGTTGCTTACTGTCCAATCAAGAGCTAAACAATCAGTTTACTGAGCAGACCGATATGGTTATTAAGCAGCTACATGATTACGGTTTTGACTACGCGCATACGCTGCGGGATTGGCGTGCTGCCTTCATGGGGCAGCGCGAAGAGATAGTCGCGCTTGGTTATGATGAGACGTTTATCCGCTTGTGGGATTTTTACTTCTGTTACTGCGAAGGTGGGTTTTTGGAGCGGACGATTGGTGTGGTGCAATTGACAGCGGTGAAGCCAGATAATATTGATATTATGCATTTCTCTGACTTGCCATTGGCAATTTAATTATTGTAGATAACCACTTCATTGAGTCGTTAAATTGAGCCAAACATCTACATCGCTGTGCCTAATGTTTAGCGACCATTATAAAAGGGGATATTATTATGGGTTATGTATTTATTTATATTGCAGCCGTTGCCATATTTTTGGGTATTGATGCAGTTTGGCTCAAGACTATGACCGGTCTTTTTTATGAAAAGCGTATCGGACATTTGCTTGCCGATGAGCCTAACATGATTGCAGCTGGCGTGTTTTATATGTTTTATCTACTGGTGCTGTGTATCATTATTCTCTATCCACAAATCAAAGCCAACGCTTCATTGGGTCATATTTTCTTATTAGGTGGCCTAATAGGACTGATGGCTTATGGTACTTATGACTTTACCAGTTTGGCGTTGTATAAAGGCTATACCTTAGATACAGCCTTGGTTGATTTTGTCTGGGGTGGGTTATTAACGGGAACGGTCAGTACAATTGTGGCTTGGCTTGCATACCGTTTTCACTGGTTAAGTTGAGGGCATGTCGTCTGATAGAACACTCTATATTTACCCCATAAAAACTATTTTTATCGGCTACTTATTTGCGCTATCTCAAAAGCTACTGTATAAATAAGGTTCTGAATAAATAGGTTTTTGATAACGGTAAGGAATATTATGTCGCAATACAACACCAGCTCCACAGCTAAAAAAGCACCTTTAAACCATGAGCTATATATGTCGGTGCTAATGACGCCCGATATGGCCAACTTCATTGGTAATGTGCATGGCGGTGATTTGCTAAAGATGCTGGATCAGGTCGCCTATGCTTGTGCCAGCCGGTATAGCGGTAGTTATGTGGTGACGTTATCAGTCGATCAAGTGATGTTTCGTGAGCCAGTTTACGTTGGCGAATTAGTCACTTTTGCGGCAAGTGTCAATTATGTTGGTAAAACCTCGATGGAAGTGGGTATACGTGTCGAGGCAGAAGACGTCCGCGCTCGTACTGTGCGCCATACCAACAGCTGCTATTTTACCATGGTGGCCATTGATGATAACGGCAAACCAACACCAATACCTGAGCTTGAGATTAAAAACCCCATGCAGCAATGCCGCTTTGATGCAGGCCTAGAGCGTAAAAAAATGCGCATGGAAGACTCACATCGCCCCAGTTGTGGTATCGACGAAATGATTAGTGAAGACCTAGGCGGCAAAAATAAAACTGACCATGACACAGCTGACGGATATATGGTTGGAGAGCTGACAACTCATCAATCTAATAGTAAAAAAGATACACTTTAAGAAGAAATTTTGTAATAGTTAAAGCAACCAAAACTTAAACAAAGTCTCACGAAAACCTTACTGATAATAAACGGGTTTTCGACTAAATTTAATGGTTATTAAGATGGATAAAGACAGTTAACGCTTAAAGTTAAAAAGTTAAATTGTGTTTATCCATTCTATACACTATGGATTGAGACTTACATGAGTTTAAAAAAACCAAAACCCGATTCAAAACCTCAACCCATACCGCGTGGTAGCTATACTCGCGGTACGGGTGCTTCTCAATCTGATATTAGCCTCAGTGCTGTAGTCGATACATCTACTAAAACTCCCCCTCATACGGATCCTACGCCTAATAATAATAGTAAAAAATCTGGTTCACTAATCACTGTGATGATTGCAGTGGGTGCCAATCTTCTTATTGCCATCGCCAAAACAGTGGCTGCATTTATGACCGGCTCTGCTTCTATGATTGCGGAATCAGCACACTCGTGGGCAGATGCAGGCAACGGCACTTTACTCATTGTGGCAGAAAAGAAAGCTGTCAAGCCCGCCGATAAAAGCCATCCATTAGGCTATGGCAAAGAGTCGTATGTGTGGTCGATGATTGCCGCCTTTGGTGTCTTTATGGCAGGCTCAGTTGTCTCTATTTATACCGGTATTACTGAATGGAATGCGCCTGAAGCCGAGACTAATTATACCATTGGCTTTATTGTTTTAGCGGTTGCATTTTTGCTTGAAGGCTTCTCTTTGGTGCAAGCTTATCGACAGAGTAAAAAGCAAGGCGAAGCGCTTAATGTTAGTGCTATCGGTTATGTCATTGATACGTCCAATCCAACCTTACGCGGCGTGTTTTTTGAGGATTTGGCAGCAGTGATTGGCTTGGTCATAGCGGCAGTAGCGATGGGGATGCATGCTTATACTGGACAGCCGTTTTGGGATGCACTTGGGTCGATCATTGTAGGAATATTGCTAGGTGTGGTTGCAATATTCTTAATCAGTCGTAACCGTGACTTTTTGGTAGGACATAGAGTCTCAGACAAAATGCATTGTTATGTATTAACCGAACTGCTCGATCATCCGGATATCGATAGTGTCTCTTATCTACACTTAGAGTGGGTTGGGCCTAAAAAGATATTTATGGTGGCAGCAGTTGATATTGCTGGTAACCAACAAGAGCAAAAGATCGCACAAAAAATCGAAGATATCGAAAACCAGTTCCGTGACAATCCAATATTTCAAGAAGCTATTTTGACGCTGTCAGTGCCCAATGCCGAAGTTCTGCATTTGCCTAATAGCCAAGCCAGTAACACTAATATGATTGGTTAAAAGTAAAAGAGACGCGCTTGTTATAAAGTGCCGCTTCTACCCGCGTAAAAAAAACGGTCGTCTAATTAGACGACCATTTTTTTACTAAACTTTTTTATTTCAAGGCTTTATTGTTTCAAGACTTTTTTATTTCAAGCGATGAGTCATCGTCTTATTTCTTTGGCGCATTGGCACCGATGAACCAAGCATCTTTATCAATAGTGCGGCTCACTTCTGTCAATAGGTCCGCAGTATCTTCGTCACCGGCGTCACCAGCAGTATCGATTCCTTCACGCAATGAAGCTGCAATGGTTTTATAACGATTGGTAAGCTCACGAACGTGCTCATCTACTTTAGTGATATCAGTAGGGTAGGTCTCTAAAATAGAGTCTTCAACGACACGTTTTGAGATACCATTGGCTTTACCGCCGAGGATAACAATGCGTTCAGCGACCGTGTCAAAAGCCTCAGTCAAACGATCATAGGTCTCATCTAATAATTGATGAACGCCAATGAAACCAGTACCTTGTAGATTCCAATGGCATTGTTTACTGTCCATACTTAAATCAATCAGATTGGCTAAATTAGAGTTTAACAAATCTACCATTTTTTTTGCAGTTTCATTATCTATTCCACTCGCGTAACGTTCTCTCATATTTTGCTCCGTTATTTATTAAGTTTGTTTTATTGATTTGAATGTTTAACGTGTTGTTATTGGTGTTTTGCTTATGTACTACTTGTTAATTCATGATCAATAGTAGCAGCTTAAATCGATGTTGGTAGCATTGAGTGTTAGGCTTTATTGGGTGCTCGTGTAATGACTTTGTTAACCGTGAAAGACTTTGTAATTTTAGCGGATGCTGTGTGCATTTTTTATAACTATTTTAATGTTTTTATCAAAAATAAAGTAGGCGTTAGCATATTTAGGAATGCATGTTTCGCCAGTGGTAGGCTAGATAATAACGCTTAATTGTCCTTTAAAAGTAGATGGTTAGACCCCACATTGTTATAAACCTTAATAAGAAGAAAGCCATTATGCGAATGCCTGAACCGCGCTCGTCGCGTCAGTTAAACCAATTGGCCACTCAGCTACAGGGTGAAGCTGAAATTAGTGGTGTCAATGCGTCTGGAACGCAAATATCAAGCCGTGCCTTTGAGATGGTCACTGATTTTGAGCCCGCTGGTGATCAGCCGCAAGCAATCGAAAAACTGGTCAAGGGTATCAATACTGGTATGGACGAACAGTTGCTATTGGGGGTGACGGGCTCTGGTAAGACCTATACGATGGCAAAGGTCATCTCTGAGTGCCAACGTCCGACTATTATTATGGCGCATAATAAAACCCTAGCTGCCCAGCTATATGGTGAGTTTAAGTCGTTTTTCCCCAATAATGCGGTGGAATACTTCGTCAGTTATTACGACTATTATCAGCCAGAAGCCTACGTTGCTGCTAGTGATACCTTTATTGAAAAAGACAGCGCCATTAACGATCATATTGATCAGATGCGCTTGTCAGCGACGCGTGCACTCCTTGAGCGTCGTGATGCGATTATCGTCGCGTCGGTATCGTGTATCTATGGTTTGGGCGATCCAGAAAGCTATCTTAAAATGCTACTGCATGTCGTCGTTGGTGACAAAATAGACCGTACCGCGACGATTAAGCGTCTGGTCGAAATGCAATATACCCGTAATGAGCTAGACTTTGGGCGCGGTACGTATCGATTACGCGGCGAGCTATTGGATATTTATCCTGCTGAGTCTGAACAGTTGGCGGTACGTGTGCATCTATTTGATAATGAAGTCGAGAAAATCACTTGGTTTGATCCGTTAACAGGAAAAACGGTGCGTAGCGTGCCGCGTATTACCATTTATCCAAAATCGCATTACGTAACACCGCGTAATAAATTAGAAGCTGCTAGTCATACCATTCGCGCTGAGCTTGAGCCACGCTTGGAGTATTTCCGCGATAATAATAAACTGGTTGAAGCCCAGCGTCTCAAAGAACGTACGCAGTATGATTTGGAGATGATTCAACAGCTCGGCTACTGTAACGGTATCGAAAACTACTCACAGCATCTCTCTGGACGTCCATCGGGGGAAGCGCCGCCGACTTTGTTTGATTATATTCCAGAAGATGCTTTATTGTTCCTCGATGAATCACATGTGACCGTTTCGCAAATTGGGGCGATGTATAAAGGCGATAGATCGCGTAAAGAAAACTTGGTCAATTATGGCTTTCGTCTACCGAGCGCGATGAATAATCGGCCAATGAAGTTTGAAGAGTGGGAGCGTATCAAGCCAAAGACTATTTATGTCAGTGCCACGCCTGCACTATATGAGCTTGAACACAGCGAGCAAGTGGTCGAGCAAGTCGTGCGTCCAACCGGACTGATTGACCCTGAGATTGAGATTCGTCCAGTATTAACGCAGGTCGATGATGTGCTATCAGAGATTACCAAACGCCGTGAAAAAGATGAGCGCGTACTAATCACCACCTTGACCAAGCGTATGTCAGAGGATTTGACCAGTTATTTGAAAGAGTACGATGTCAAAGTTGCGTATTTGCATTCAGATATTGACACCGTTGAACGCACGCAAATTATCCATGAATTGCGTACTGGCGTGCATGATGTGTTAGTCGGTATTAATCTGTTGCGTGAAGGCTTGGATATGCCTGAGGTGTCATTGGTGGCGATATTTGATGCTGATAAAGAGGGCTTTTTGCGTTCTGAGCGTGCGTTGATTCAGACCATTGGTCGTGCTGCGCGTCACTTGAATGGTAAAGCCATCCTTTATGCCGATCGCATCACCAACAGTATGCAAAAAGCGATTGATGAGACCGATCGCCGCCGCGAAAAGCAAATTGCCTTTAATATCGAGCATAACATCACACCAAAAGGCGCGCGCCGTAGTATCACTGATAAAATTGATACAGGCGATGACCTTGATGCCAATGACAATCAAGCGATTCCGGTCAAAAGTAATCTGCCCGATGTAGATATCAATATCCTACGCAGTCCTGATTTACTTGCCAAAGAAATCAAGCGTTTAGAAAAGCAAATGCAACAGATGTCACGTGATCTTAAGTTTGAAGAAGCCGCGAAGACTCGTGATAAAGTGTTGGAGTTAAAAGCACATTTGATTTAATGGATAAAGCTAAAGTTTGAAAAAATAAGGACGGGTTACGAGGGTGACTCGTTTTTTTCGTTTAGGGGCTGTATAGAATTCATCTATTAGGACTGCTGATCGCTAAAATAATTCCAGACTAGGCGTAAATCGAAGGTAATGTCGAGACCTTAGCTAGATTTACAACAACGTCTGGGGCGATTTTAGCATCAGTCCGAAGGAACAGGACTATTTTTTGCCACTTCATAGCCAAAACTATCGCGCTTAGAATAACTAAACTTACTATTTTTGGCGTCGAATTGCCTAAAAAATAGTCTCTGTCAGTTCCTTAGCTGAATTCTATACAGCCCCTAGTCTGATGTATAAGGTTGATATAGGCTTTTACCAACCTCAAACGTAGTTTTACATATTCCATCTTAAAAACCAGCTATACATCTTATAGGATAAGCTAACAAAGTAGGCTCTATTAAGTAGGTAAACAAGGCTGAGTAATAGTCGTAGAGTCAGGCATGCTAACGTATTTTATGATTTTAAGGTTGTGATTATAGTTATGTTTGATATCAAATCATTTTTTAAACGAGAAGTAGAAAAAAAGCTCATTAATGTGGATGACTACATTTTCATGCCTGAGCGTGTAGAGATGGAGCTAGAAGGCGGTCTATTAAATTGTGTACTCAATAGCGATGGTCGAGTTGATATTTTTTATACCAAGCAAGGTGTGACAGAGGTCAGCTCGGCAGCACGTAAGCATCCATTTACGGCGTTCGAAACTGAGCTATATCATGGCGTTTATGATGATATTATTCATGATTTAATCAAAGAGGTAAGTAAAATACTTGATGGTAAATCAACGTACTTTCGGCATAACAAAACATTAGCGCCTACCGCATCTTTAATGTCCAAGCCGCATACTACAAATGAACTGTAAACCAGTTTAGATTAATGCGATTGTAGAAAATACTGCAAGAAATCAATAATCAATAATAAAGAAGGGTGCGTTATATATAACGCACCCTTCTTAGTTTTTTAAAAGCAAGCATTCAAGCAGCGCTGTATTGTTTGAACTGTATCAGCTATAGACAGTATGCAGGTTTTATTTGGCGAAACTTGCATAGCAGCTTTGTAGGGATTTGGCGACGACTCTGGTGACCAGTTGGGTGCGATATTGTGCATCTATTGCGGCATTGCCCAGTTCAACGATAGTGACTTGCTGCGGCGCTTGCTCACTAACGCAGCCACAAACATTGCTCTTCACAGTCTCTTGTTGTGTCTCAGTCATCGCCATGCTCGCAACACGCCAAGCATTTTGTTTTTCAATTTGGCTACGGCACTGATTATCGATGGCAGATTTAAAAACATTCATGCCAATCTCATTTGCAGTACCTATCGCATTGTCTGCATTATTATTCATACCGCCAGTGGTTGTGCATCCAGCCAAAGCAAAAGTGGCAAGCATTATGGTTGAAGCCAAGCGTTTTTTCATAAGTTAGTCCTTTAACGTCTTTATTTATTTTTGAAGTTTATGTTTGGCTATTATTTATCTCATTTTTATCACTATTTTCAAAATGAGGACAGGCTCTAGTCGAAAGGTGTTTTTGCCAAACAAGCGGTATATTATCAGTAAAGCCTATCAATGACACCATTAACCATGATTGGCTCAGACTGTATCAGTAAACATAAAAAACCAGCTAAGACAAATATGTTTAGCTGGCTAGTAATAGACGACTGTCTCGAATAAATGGCATTATCTAATATTGAATGGTTTTAAACATTTTTACCATGCTGTTTGGTTTGAATGTCTTTGGCCAATTTATAGCATTCGTTGATATGGTCAGTGGCGATTTTCTTAAAAATCATATAACCCATAGTTGCCGCGACCAATTGCCCGCCAAGTGGAATAAATTTAGTGACTTGCTTAGCCGCGATACGACCACCAAAGCCTTGAACCGTTTTTTTAACGATACCACGTGTCGCCATCAAACCGGCAAAATCAACAGTACGGTCTTTTAGCGCACCCCAATGTACTTCACGTGACTCTAAATCAACAGCGCCTTGACGATCTTTTAACAGCCCAAAGCGTTCACTGATTTCAGGTAACAGCATGGTTAGCATACCGGCATCAACGGCCACATCGAAAAATGGCACAGGAACGATAGCAACACCAGCTGAGAGCTTGGCGCGCTTTTTAACCAGACCCAGACATTCTTTTTTGACTTTTTCGAGGTCTAGATTAGGATCAATAGTGTTGGGTAGTTTTTCAGCGACTGGCGTGGTTTTCATAAAGTTTCCTTATAAGTTAACAAATTTATTAAAAACGATATAACGTCTCAAGTATAAATAGGCCAATAGATAGCGAATATCTCAGTTGTTACCTATTTTATGGATTTATAAGCGGCATACAATCATTGCTTTGTAGCAAAATGCAGAAAAATACAGTCGCTATGCACCGTTTTTGTAAATAGCCCGCCTGAATATAAATTATGTCATGCTGAGCCCGTAAGCAATCGATAACCTTATACGGCAGTATTAAAAATTACCATTGTGACCGCTTACCAAAGTCAGTAGAATACTGGCATGCTAAAATTAACCTCCCGTTATACCAGCACTCGCATCGACGAGTTGCCCGCCGCGTTGCAACCGCTTGCCGCCCAATCCTTAACCCTTGCTCGCCTATATGCGGGTCGAGGAATCGTGCAGCCTGATGAGCTTGAAACTCAGCTGTCCGGTTTATTGCCTGCTGAGATGCTACAGGGTGTCACTGAAGCGGTGCGTTTATTGGACGTCGCTATTGATGAAGGGCAACGTATTCTTATCGTTGGTGACTTTGATTGTGATGGGGCGACCAGCACGGCGCTGATGATGCGTGCACTGACAGCGATGGGCGCGGTGGTCGATTTCTTGGTGCCTGACCGCTTTAAATATGGTTATGGTTTGACGCCAGAAATCGTCGAATTGGGTATCGAAACCTATCGACCTGACTTGATTGTCACGGTAGACAATGGCATTTCAAGCCATGAAGGTGTGGCACGCGCGCAAGCCGATGGTATCACCGTCATTATTACAGACCATCACCTCACGACTAAAGAAACGCCACCTGCTGAAGCTGTGGTCAATCCCAATCAGCTTGGTTGCCACTTTACTAGTAAGGCTTTAGTAGGGGTTGGAGTAGCGTTTTATGTCCTCGGTCGATTGGCAAAATTACGCCGTGAAGCAAGCAAGTCTACCGTCCAAGTCAGCCAGTATTTGGATTTGGTGGCACTTGGTACGATTGCTGATGTGGGTGTACTCGATAAAAACAATCGTATTCTCGTACATCATGGACTGGCAGCTATTCGTCAAGGGCGCTGCTCGCTAGGAATATTAGCGTTACTTGAGCAGGCAGGACGCGACCCCAAGCAGTTACATGCGCAAGACTTTGGTTTTGTCTTAGGACCGCGTATCAATGCCGCTGGGCGTATGGATAACATGCGTATAGGTATCGAGTGCTTATTAACGGATGATTGGCCAACCGCACAACGACTGGCGCAAGAGCTTGAGCAGCTTAATCGTACTCGTCGTCATGTCGAAGGCGAGATGCGTACGCAAGCGGATAGTATTGTGCAAGCGCTAGCTACTACTAATACAGATAGTGATAGTGATGAAAGTAGTGAGCTTATTGTCCAGAATAAGCCTGAAAAAAAGATAATTGACGATCGCAATCGTAGCATCGTTTTATATCAAGATGATTGGCATCAAGGCGTTATCGGTATCGTCGCAGGACGTTTAAAAGAAAGCCATTATCTGCCGAGTATCGTCTTTGCCCCAGCAGATACAGAGCGTACTGGTGACGACGATGCGATTAAAGGCTCAGCTCGCTCTATCGCTGGCGTGCATATTCGTGATGCGATTGAACAAGTTGCCGAACAGCACCCTGATTTAATCAGCCATTTTGGTGGTCATGCCATGGCAGCTGGCTTGACTATTAAACGCCGTAACTTTGAGGGTTTTGTGTCAGCATTTAACGAAGTCATGGCACAAATGGATGATGAAGTGTTTGCTGAGCAAAAATTTACCGATGGAGCATTACAAGCGAGTGACTTTAGCTTATGGTTCGCTGAGCATTTAGCCGATGCCAGTATCTGGGGTCATGGCTTTGCGCCACCGATATTTGATGGCGTATTTGAAGTGCTAAGCTTTAAGATATTAAAAGACAAGCACCTTAAGCTGTCGCTGCGTTATCCTGAGGTCCAGTATCCGATTGAGGCCATTCAATTTAATTTTGATAGCAACGCTTGGGACTATCGCGCCGAAAACGTACATATTCTATTTGAGTTAGATATTAATGAATGGAATGGCAAACAAAGTCTGCAATTAATGGTTAAGGATTTGGCGGTTATTACTGAGACCTAAAAGTATTGCTCATGATTATTGATTTAAAAGGGCGTTAATCTTGATGATTGACGCCCTTTTTTTTGATTTTACACGTTGTGTTTACTATCGATTGTAGTACCAATTCAATATAAAAATGCACGCTTATATTCGATCTTAAATATGATTTTTCTTCATCAAACTAATATCTGGAAAATGCCAATCATAGCGTACTGCTAACATGCGGATGACGAAAATAGTAATCATCGTCACGGATTCTTTTATCCAAGGCGTAAAACCCATACCTTCCATGACAAAATATAATATCCCGCCAAGAATCGCTGCGGTCACATAAATCTCGCGCTGCAATACCAATGGAATCTCATTACATAGCATGTCACGAATGACTGTTCCAAACAAAATATTCAACACCCCAAGTAGGATACAAACAGGAATATTTGCGCCCATTTCTTGTGCGACTTGGATACCGATTAAGGTGAAAATAGCCAGCGCCAAGCCATCAAAAAGCTTTAATAAGCCGTCCACATGTCGTGCTTTTGGATTACAAAACATCTGAAAGCCAACTGAAGTGATCGTAATAATAAGTAAGTAGTTCATATTCACCATCCAAAATAGTGGATAGCGATCAAGAATAATATCACGCGCGGTAGGGCCACTGATAGCGGCAATCATCGCCACTAAAATACAGCCAAATACATCAAAGTTCTTATGTTTGGCTAAAATGGTTCCTGAGACACTACAGGCAAAAATACCAAACATCTCAAGCCAAAACATAAACGAGGTTGGCTCAAATCGCGTCACAAACTCGGGCGTTAGAACGAGTGGACTCTGCACCACAGTATCAACAGCTGGACTCACAGAGGCAGCAACGCTAGAGGAGGCCATAACGTTTAAAGATGAGGCGAATAACATGTCAAAAGGTTGACCAAATAAAGTCACACAACAGGCATTTAGCCACGCATAGACACTGACGCTAATAACATCGACGCTAATAAAACTGATCATAAAGATTCACATAGAAAATGTGCTCAGGCAGCTAAGAGGTTAGGCACCTGTTAATCCACTAAGCGTATGGAGGGAAGATGCCAGTCAAATTTGAGTGCCAACATGCGCACGGTAAAAATGACAAACAGCATTATAAATTCATTAATAACAGTATCAACACCCCAGTGATCGAGCACTAGGTAAGTCAACGATCCTACAATACTGGCGGTAATATAAATCTCACGCTGGAGCAATAAAGGTATTTCATTGCAGATGATATCACGTAGTAACCCACCAATAATGGCAGTCCAAACGGCCATCATCATAGCAATGACCGGTGACATATCTTGTGCCAGCGCGACGTTAAATCCAATAACACTGAAAGCCGCAAGTCCAATGGCATCAAAGAGTTTGAGCGCATTATCAATCTTATGGTACAGATGAAAGAATATCTGTAAAACAAGCGAGGTGACAGTAATCACGATAATATAGTTGAGATCGGTCATCCAAAATAGCGGATGGCGATCAAGTGCCATGTCACGTAGTGTACCGCCACCAATGGCGTTGACCATTGATACCAAGATACAGCCTGCAATATCAAAGCCTTTGTGCTGCGCCAGCAAAGTGCCGGCGATAGCGCAAGCAATGACGCCAACCATATCTAAGAGATATAGCAAAATATCAGGAAAGATAAAATTGTTCATCATTGCTATCTGCTAGCCTCAACCATCTTTCGCAAATAATATCAGCCCGAGCATAATCAGCCCGATACCGACCAATCCCAAGGCAGAAGGTACGGCATTATTAAGCAATAATATGCCACCGATTAACGCAAATATCACCTCACTGGCTTGGGTAGAGTCGACCCCAGCCACCTCACTAGAAGTAACCGCTTTCTCACGCGCATATAAGAATATACTCGTCGCTGCCACCCCTGCCAGTATAGCCACTAGCAAGGTGTTAAAGATTTGGGCAGTATCGGGTTGCTCAGGGCGCACTATCACGCCTAAAATAAGCCAAAATGGCAAACTACCGAGGGTCATAAGCCATACTTTATTAAAGGCATTTTGCAGTAGTGTGGTTTCGATAGCAGGAATGCGAGCGATGAGGTTTTGTAAGGCGGATGTCGGCTCAGCTATAGCTGCATTGGTTTCACTGTTAACGTCGTTAGCATTGGTGTTAGCTGTATCATAGCTGGCGGCAGGTAAATCGTAAGCTTCTGATATGAGCGGTTGGCTATGATCGTCGATACTGTTTTTATGAGCTGCATTTTTATGAGCCGCATTTTCTCTCGCCTGTTGTTGCTCGGCGCTATGCTTACGGGAGTTGTGAGACACTTGCCAAACCAGCTGATTACCGATTGGATAACTAAAAGCAGCAACCAGCGCAGGCAGTGCACCATATAGTATCATATCTCTCATTGGTACAGTATTGGCATCGGCTAGAGCAGAGGCACGTAAACCCTCGCTGAGGTTGACCAATACCACCCCAATAAAGACTAGAAAAGCATAAATAATGAACTTTTTGTCGAAGCGTTGCCCAAATGCCAGTAGTACCAATAAACTGGTAACCACGGTAAACATAAAGGTCGCGGCGACTACCCAGCCTGCAACATGGTCACCAGCATAACAAATTCCGGTATAAAATAGCCCAAAACCGATACTGCCGGTGACACACCAAAAGCCCCAGTGTTGCCGAAAAATAGTCGTCAATTCTTTGATACGACCAAAGCCATGCTGCATGGTGATAATGACGGTAATGATGAGCCACATAAAAATGTAGCGCAGGCTCGCTGACCAAAACCAATGACCACCGGCGTCACTCATGAGCTCATTTAAAATAAAGGTGGAGCTAAAAAACGCGCCCGCCAATAAGCCCAATAAAATTAATTTGACCATCCCTGTGTCCTTACCGTCAGCTTGCGATTTGTTTGTTTCGTTTTTTCAAATGGTTGGTGCAGACTATCTGATTTTTTTATTTTAGAATTTTGATTGTTTATTTACCTTTAGCATCCGCCCAAATGATTTTGTGCAGTTGCAACTGAAAACGTACCGGTAGGGCATCGGCCAGTATCCATTCAGCCAGTTCACGCGCCAGTACGGGTACATCGGAGATGCTCATCTCTTTACTAGCATCTGCATCGATATCGTCCGCGACATTGAACATCGGTGAAAACCAAACTGTACCGACCAATTCATTGAGATTATGCTCAATCAGTTTTGTCTTCGACCAGTCATAATCTTCGCGGTTCATAATGACAAATTTAATTTGGTCATGTTGAGTCAAATAATCCAAATTCGACCAAAGATTTTTATCGGCTTCACCTGAGCTTGGGGTTTTAAGATCCATGACTTTACTGACCGCTGTCGGTACGTTTTCGACCGTGAGCGCGCCTGCCGTTTCAAGCGAAATCTCATAACCATCGTTTAGTAGACGCTTCATCAACTCGATAGCATTTGGCTGTGCTAAAGGTTCGCCACCTGTGAGGCAGATGCGCTTACAGGGAAAACTTGCGATGGTTGCCATGATGGTCTCAAGCGACTGCCGCTCGCCACCGCTAAAAGCATATTCAGTATCGCAGTAGACACAGCGTAGCGGACAACCAGTCAAGCGCACAAATATCGTCGGCAAGCCTGAGGTAAGCGCTTCGCCTTGTAGGGAATAAAAGATCTCAGTCAAACGTAACCCTGCTTCAGGGTCAGTGACAGGAATGGCCGCGCTGCGTAAAGATAACTCACTCATAATATTTCAAATACAGTTAGAAGATTGATAATGCGAACAAGCATATATCAAATAAAAGACAGTGTGATGGTATGAATAGCGCGAAGGCTAAGCGATACGAAAAGATGCGAAAATAAAAAAGTGAATTATAACGTAATGTCTGTTATTAAGCTGCTATTAAGCGACAAAAAAGACGCTGGAATAAACCCCAGCATCTTATTTTCTTACCATGATTAGGGGGCGTCCCCAATGTTTTCAAAATGAAGACACGCCCTCGCGTCACTATGAAGTGTTTAGTCTAAACGTAGTAGCTCATTAACTGCAGTTTTCGCACGCGTTTGCGCATCAACTTTTTTCACAATAATAGCAGCATACAAGCTATGGGTGCCATCTTTTGAAGGTAAAGTACCAGGAACGACGACTGAACCAGCTGGTACACGGCCGCGATGAATTTCGCCTGTTTCGCGGTCATAAATACGGGTTGATTGGCCGATATAGACACCCATGGAGATGACTGCACCTTCTTCGACGATAACGCCTTCAACGATTTCAGAGCGCGCGCCGATGAAGCAGTTGTCTTCGATAATCGTCGGGTTAGCTTGTAGCGGCTCTAAAACACCGCCGATACCAACACCACCTGATAAATGGACGTTTTTACCGATTTGAGCGCACGAACCAACCGTTGCCCACGTATCTACCATGGCACCTTGATCAATATAAGCACCGATATTGACATACGACGGCATCAATACTGCGCCTGCTGCAATGTATGAGCCTTTACGAGCCACAGCTGGTGGTACAACACGTACGCCGGCTTCTTTAAATTGCGCTTCAGTCCAGTCAGCAAACTTAGTCGGTACTTTGTCATAAAATTGCAGGTGTTCGCCAGCTGCTTGTACGTAATTGTCGTTTAAACGGAACGATAGTAATACCGCTTTTTTTGCCCACTGGTTGACGACCCATTCGCCATCCTTTTTTTCCGCAACACGTAAGCGACCGTTATCGAGTTGCTCAAGCACTTGCTCGATGGCATCACGAATATCTGGCGGCATGGTAGAGGGGCTATATTCATTGCGGCTTTCAAAGGCTTGTTCGATGATTTGTTGTAATGACATAAAACCTCCTAAAATTGATGAAAAAAATAAATAAATGAGAGGTAAGTAAATATAAATATTAGGTGGTGTATCAAAAAGTATGCTGGAGTAATAAAAGAAGGGTGACAGCCGAAGCAAGATGATATATTTGAGGTTATGAAGACACAAATACAGATCAATTGCCCCGACTGTCACAGTCCCAGTTTAAAGAAAAACGGCAAAAAAAGCTATGGCAAGCAGAACTATCAATGTAAGGACTGCAAACGCCAGTTTATTGGCGATCATGCCCTAACTTATAACGGCTGTCACTCTAGAATAGAAGATAAAATACGGCTAATGACAGTGAGAGGCTGTGGCGTCAGAGACATTGCTATTATAGCCTCAGTTAGCATTGGTAAAGTGCTTAGCACCATAGGCTCATCTGTTTATAAGATTGCGCCTAAGAAGCGCTATTATGAACGCTTAGAGGTTGATGAGTTTTGGACTTACGTGTATCGCAA
>NZ_RRYX01000190.1:0-2554 GCF_014861375.1 Psychrobacter sp. FME5
AAGACCATTACCTCTGACAATGGTAAAGAGTTTGCTCAGCATAAGAAGGTGAAACGAAAGCTCTTTACTTCCTTCTTCTTTGCCGATGCTTATGCGTCATGGCAGCGAGGAACCAACGAGAATACCAACGGATTAATCAGAGAGTTCTTGCCTAAGGGTTGTGACTTTAGACAAGTCTCTGATAATGAGATACAGGACATTGAGAATAAACTAAACAACAGACCAAGAAAACGCTTAGGGTTTAAAACGCCCAATCAGGTGTTCTATAATATAATTTAGCGTTGCACTTGGTGTGTTAATCTAAGTTACCATTAAAGACAAAGCTCAGTTATTAGTAATCATGAACTCTGATTAGGAGGGGTTGAACAAAAAAGAAAGGCTGTAAATACTGGTTTACAACCATTTTTTTTACTTTTAATAAGAATAGTTTGTATACTGCTTACTCTGTTAGAAATGGCTTTCCTGAGCATTTCGAGCAATCCTTAACAACTTGATATACATCATCTATTTTTGGCTCTTTAGCTTGAAATACCTTTCCATTATCAAGAACCAACCTCACCGTTTTATCATGCTGTTGGCCAACGGATTGATAGTTTCCAGTATTAATCATAGAGACTAGATTCTCCCATGATGTCGTAACAACACCTGAATCTACTGTGTTGTTACTAGCGGGATTAGACATACATCCGGCAAGTAATGTTACGATGGATATGAAAAACATTCTCTTAAAATAGATCATAATATTCTCTCCCTAAAAATTAGTAATCATACTATACGTAAATTACTAAAGAATAAACGGCTCATTGTGAAATAAGGCTCAATTCTATATTGGTAATAATAGAGCTAAATTCTAAGCAACCCTGTCAGTACACTGCAAGTGAACACACTATTTAACTTGTATATCTTTTTTTACACTTAACTATAGTTTGCTAGTAATAGGGACTTACTACCCCTGAGTAACTATTATTTGAATTTAGGGCGTGTCATCATTTAGATTGTGAGGCTTAAAATGAGCAAAATTGCAGTCAAACAAGGAAAATAGCGCAGATAATATCGAGATATTAACCAGTTATTTGACGATGTTTGGCAAAATTTAGCCATTTTAAGACCACTAAATGATTAAATGTGCTAATTGATGACATGCCCTAGGAGAGTCTCTTGAATATATGGCTTAAATACGCCATTACTGCTTGTTATTATCTATAATTCCAAACCGTATACAGTCTCTATAGAATGTAAGTAATCCAGTATATTTGGAGAAAGACTATTAAGCGGGTTTCCCTTAAGGTTAATACAGTCTAGGTTGGTTAGCTGTAAAATACTATCAGGTAGGCTGTTAAGATTGCAGTGAATCAGATCAAGCTTAGTTAACTTCGTGAGTTGGCCGATGCTATCAGGTAGGTCTTTAAGATCACAATGGCTTATAAATAGCTCAGTCAGATTAGTAAGTTGCCCAATGCTATCCGGTAGGTTTTTAAGGTCGCAATGACTGATATAAAGCTTATTTAGGTTGTTGAGCTGGCCAATGTTATCTGGTAACTCTTTAATCTTACAACCAGTAAGATTAAGTACAGTCAGATTAGTGAGTTGTGCAATACTATCGGGCAGGCTGTTAAGCTCACAGTGGAGCAGGTTCAACACAGCAAGACTAGTGAGTTGCCCCATACTACCGGGTAAATCTTGAAGCTCACAGTGAATAAGATTAAGCTCAGCAAGGCTAGTCAGTTGTCCGATACTCTCAGGTAATTCTTGAAGCTGACAGTGAATAATATCAAGTTTATTTAGATTCGAGAGCTGTCCAATGCTGGTAGAGAGTTGTTGAAGAGGGCAGTGACTAATGAACAGCTCAGTTAGGTTAGTGAGTTGTCCAATACTGTCAGGCAATTCTTTAAGCTCACAATGATTAATATACAGCTTATCGAGGTTGTTGAGTTGTCCAATACTATCAGGCAACTGTCTAAGCTTACAATGAATTAGATCAAGCTCAGTGAGGTTGGTGAGTTGGCCGATGCTATCAGGTAGATATTCAATCTTACATTCACTGATAAAAAGCTTAGCAAGACTAGCAAGTTGACCAATAGAGTCAGGTAACTCCTTAAGCTCACAGTGAATCAGATCAAGTTCAACAAGACTAACGAGTTGACCAATACTGTTAGGTAACTCTTTAATATCACAATGACTGATAAAAAGTTCAGTGAGGTTACTGAGTTGTCCGACGCTATCCGGTAAGTCTCTAAGCTCACAATGACTAATAAGAAGCTTAGTTAAGTTACTGAGCTGACCAATACTATCGGGCAGGTATTTGAGCTTGCTTTTATCAACTTAGATTAACACACCAAGTGCAACGCTAAATTATATTATAGAACACCTGATTGGGCGTTTTAAACCCTAAGCGTTTTCTTGGTCTGTTGTTTAGTTTATTCTCAATGTCCTGTATCTCATTATCAGAGACTTGTCTAAAGTCACAACCCTTAGGCAAGAACTCTCTGATTAATCCGTTGGTATTCTCGTTGGTTCCTCGCTGCCATGACGCATAAGCATCGGCAAAGAAGAA
>NZ_RRYX01000191.1:0-2536 GCF_014861375.1 Psychrobacter sp. FME5
TAGGCTTAGATGTGTATAGTTCATGGTTGCAATCTCACTTTGGTCGGTGGATAAAGACTTTGATGCTAGCGCATCTAGGTCTTTTTTTCACCTCGCATTTGGTATTGCACTTCATGTGTTAATCTAAGTTTTCTATAAAGAACTCGCAGGAGTCTAATGCGTGAGTAATACTAAAATTATAAAATTCAGAATAAAGTTTGTAGATTTGTATAAAGTGCCACTGGAAGACTTGTACCATATAGTAACGATAAATGGACGAACCGCTTGTTCAGGAACGTCTATAGCTGGAGGATATACGGTATGGATAACCAGACCAGCAGGTACACTCGTTAATGTATCTATAAAAGATCCTCGTAATGGTTCAATGGTAAGTATCATAAAAGACCTTATCGTACCTATTAGGGAAATGACATTCGAAGCGCAAGCTCCTTTTGCAAAGCACAAATTTAAACTTAAAATGTTCGAAGGGTCTGCAGGAGACTATTTAAGAAAAACTCACGAAGTTGAAGCTGAAGAAACTTTATCCTCTATTGCCAAAATATATGGAGTAAAGTGGCAGCAAATAGCCCAACTTAATAATTTAAAAGAGCCTTACAACATACGACCAAAGGACTTTTTAAAATTACCACCCACAAAAGCAAGGCAAAAAACCTCCACAGATTCAAGTCCCCAAAATAGTTCTAAAGATGGTGACTTATCACTAAAAAATGAACATACCGTAGGAAAAAATGAAACCCTTTCAGGTATATCAGCAAGAAGTGGGGTATCGGTTGCAGATTTAAAACGACTCAATGGCATAACAGACCCTAAGTGAACCGCCCCGACTATATCGGAGAGTGGATTGCTTGAGTCAGGCAGCTTTGTCTGACTCACAAAGACTATCATAGTATCGTCTCTCAAACTCAAAAGGCGACACATAACTAATCGTACTATGAATGCGAGTTTTGTTAAACCAATCGACCCATTCTAGGGTTGCTAATTCAACATCGTTCACACCTTGCCACTGCTGTTTTAAATATTCAATCACCTCTGTTTTATAAAGCCCGTTAACCGTTTCAGCCAACGCATTATCGTATGAATCACCCGTTGTACCAACAGATGCAATGACGCCAGAATTAGCCATCTTATCAGTATAGCGAATGGATAAGTACTGAACGCCGCGATCACTATGATGAATCACATCTTTAGGATGGTTTCTGTCTGCAATGGCTTGGTTTAGTGCTGCCATCACCATATCAGTGTTCATACGATCTGATACTTTCCAGCCAACGATAGCGCGAGCAAATACATCAATGATAAAGGCGGTATAGACCCAACCACTCAGTGTCTTTATATAGGTAAAATCAGCAACCCATAGTTGGTTAGGGCGATGGGCATTAAAGTTACGATTAACCAAATCATCAGCACGCTTTTGATCGTCACGAGACTTAGTCGTTATCTTACCTTTACCTCGCCAAACACCCTGCATGCCATGCTGCCGCATTAACCGCTCTACAGTGCAGCGTGCAGGATGTATACCCTCTGCTTTCAACTGTTTCCAGACTTTACGAGTACCATAACGGCACTTGCTGTCCTGCCAGATACGTTTAATCTCATTAAGATAGAAATCGTCATGCTGACTACGCTGTGAACGCTTTTCAGGACTGAATTCTAGCTCTTTGGCACGATAGTATGTGGATGGAGCAATCGGTAGTACTCTACAGATTGGCTCGACTCCATATTGTGGTTTGTGGTCATCTATAAAATCAACCATTACTTGGGTTTGCGGCCCGTCTCCGCCTGGGCGAAAAAAGCAGCAGCTTTCTTTATAATTTCATTGGCTTGCTTTAACTCTCTGTTCTCACGTTCAAGCTCTTTGATACGCTCGGCTTGGCTTTGAGCTTGAATGTTTGCAGGAATGGTTTTATCAATGTGCTTTTTATGCCATGATCGTAGGGTCTCAGGCGTGCAACCTATCTTTGGCGCTATGGCTTTGATGGCTGACCAGGTGGATGGGTAGTCGTCTTTAGCTTCAATTAGCATACGGACGGCGCGCTCTTTCATTTCAGGGGTATAGTTTCGTGTTTTCATTGTCGTATTCTCTCAGAAAGTTGAGTCTCCGACAATCTCGGGGCGGTTCAGTTTAGTGAGTACGAAAAAATTGAACAGCAATATCAGCTTTCTGCTGAACAAGAGCGTAAAATAGAAGAGTATGAAGATTGGCTGGAATGGGAGGAAAGAGCGGATGACTTTATTGAAAACAAGTTAGTTTTAGAGCATATAGATGAATATCCTAACTTAATCAAATTTATAGAAGACTATAAATATGTAGAACAGTCATTAAAACCGCAGTCTGAAATTTCTGAACGGACGAATACCAACTTAGGTAAGACCCTATTCTATAATCAGGAAGATCGTAGCATGGAGCCAATAATTACCATTAGTGCACAATGTTCAATAGATTTAACTAAACGCACCATAAAAAACGGGAAGTTTTACCTATAGGACTTACGCAACAATCAGTCTAGGCGAGCGTAACTGCTCGCAGAGATAGTCA
>NZ_RRYX01000192.1:0-2473 GCF_014861375.1 Psychrobacter sp. FME5
ACGTTACTTTAATCAAAACCTCTTATCAGGTGTCCTAAATTAGTTGACCACTACACCTAGACCATCACCAATACTACCAATGGCTCCACCGATAGCACCAGCCGTCCCTTTTGCTATATCAGTCATGGTATCTAGTGCATTATTGAAGAACCCTTCTTCTTTATCAGAAGCAGATGGTTTTGATGTTTGCTTTGGTGTAGGTCTAGCAGTGGGGGTGGATGAAGGTTTTGGTGTTGTGTGAGTTGGTGCTGAACCATCGCTACGTAGCTTGATCGTTTGACCTGCTTGCAATGTTGTTGGGTTCGTTATCCCATTCATACGTTGAAGCTGTTCTACTGACACGCCACTTCTTTGTGAGATTCCAGTTAACGTCTCACCTTTTTTTACTTTGTAATTGGTTTGATTTTTTAGAGAGTCAGGCCTCTCATTAGTTTTGCCTGTTAGGCTACTGCCCTTTGGCGGCACTTTGATGATTTGACCTGGAACTATTTTATCAGGGTCTTTTATAGTGGCTTTATTGAGCTGCGCTAATATCTGCCAAGTAGTGTCATGCATTTTAGCAATGGTGTATAGATCTTGACCTGTCTTAACTTCGTACTCATCTTTACCGACCGCAACTTTATGAGTGCTTCTTTTGTACGAACCAGCGCTCTTGGCAAGTTCCCTAAGTTTAACGGTTTGAATAGAGAAGGGGGCTTTGAGTATAATCCTACCTTTTTTCGTAGGGACACTAATATAACTATTAACCTTAATCATCTCTTTCGTCAACGGATGACGAATATGAACCACTAGTATAGTACTAGGCGGTCTACTGATTGGTGTGCCAAGTCCTTTACTGTCAGATTTGCTGACACTAATGGGCGTTCCTGATTCTCTAATTTCATGGTATAGATTGGGAAAAGGTTTATTAAGAAGGTCAATAAATTTGAGTTGAAATACAATACTTTTGGTTTTACTCATCGTTACTCTCCTGATAAGAGTCTTGGCCTAAAGAATCGTTTGACTCATTACTGTCATATTCATCAGACATTTCTGTCTCTTCATCCTCGTCAGGTTCAAACTCAACACCCCAATCCGTATCTTTAAAGCCAACTAACACTTCAACTTCTTCTTCTTTATCACTAATCACAGGAGCAGTCCGTCCATGTTCGTCTAACACTCCTTCTATCAGTTGTCCATCAGGTCGCAATATTTGAAACTCAATATCATTAAAGTTGTGCTGATAAAACAAATCATAAACATCTAGCTTATTACTAAACAGTGGAACAGTCTCAGGCATCATCGGTAATGAATAATTAGCTTTTGCTCCAGAAACCAGCTCTTTCTTCACCGCCTGAACTTTAATCGTCCCCGGACACACCAGCTTAATCCCGCTATCATCAATCGTAATGGATGCTCCTGCTGACGTTTGCAGCTTAATACGCTTCGGACTGGATATATTTACTTGTCCCGACTCACTACCAACCCTCATACCTTGCTGACTGTGCAGTTGCAGCTCACCGCCTTGGGCTTGTATCGCTAGTGGCTCTCTGTTGGCACTGATATGTAACCCTGATAGATCGGCTTGACCACCCACTCCCGAGAGCGAGTCAATCGTATTTACCGTCAGCGTATAATTGCCTGCCACCACATCCGACTGGGTGCTGCCTGACTGCCTGACTATTGTTTTCGCCGTCCAAAGCGTATTACTTGCTGAGGCTAATATACTGTCACGACTGACCAGCATCACATCAGACGCGCCTAACACTTCCGTACTTAGCGTCTCATCTATAATTTGAGCACTGGTTTTAAAGGCTTCTATCGTTTGGTTGGCATCGCTAAGTGCTGCCGTGGATTGCAAATGCGCCTGCTTGGCATCGAGAAGCGTCTCGCTCAGCTCAGTGCCCAGTTTTAGTTGACGTTGTCCTGCATCATTGACCCATGCCGACTCATGCTCGCCTTGTGTGTGTCTGATACCGAAAGTGGAGAGCAGGACGCCTGTATTGCCAGTGATTTGTAGGCCATGATCGCTTGCCAGATTGACCCCTTGGCCACTGGTTGATGATTGATGATTGCTATAACGATGCCGCAGTATGCCTAGCTCTAATATATGCTCATCAGGGGCAAAGGTGGCGCTAGAGGTGATGGTTGGCGTCTCAGCATTGGCTTTGCTGCCCGTATTCACCGACCACTGCAAGCCTATCTGGTTTGGCGTGTCATCAAGGCTTAGGGTCACCTCAGAGTCAGAACTAAGTCCATACTGAGCAATACCCGATAGCCAACCACTGTGTCCATCATCGTCATTGATTTGCGAATGACCGAGGCCACCACCATGCCATCTAGGAGAAGATCCCCCTTGCAAGTTGTGTCTATTCGATAGTCCGCTATCACGAGTGGTGATATCTTTCTCATCGACATCGCCCATACCGATACCGTCGAACTGTAGTGGTCAACTAATTTAGGACACCTGATAAGAGGTTTTGATTAAAGTAAC
>NZ_RRYX01000193.1:0-2403 GCF_014861375.1 Psychrobacter sp. FME5
GCCTTGTGGTCGTTGAACCTCTTAGTGACCTTCTCAAACTTGAATTAGAAGACAGTTTAGTGTGGCAGCGCTTGGGTTATTCCTTTGATCAAGCGCATGCATCTAGCAAAAAAGGCCGCTGTATCGCCTTACTGCCTGCGACATGGAACAACAGTGGCGTGGCTTCTATGAATGTCTTGGCCGAGCGCTTAACGAATGTCACTTTTGTAGGCCATACCGATTTATGATGAATAAAAATAATTTTTTGTCAGCTAACCGTATTTATATGATGGTCGTTTTCTTAATGCTGCTAGCAGTAGTCAGCAGTTATGCAGTCGTACATCAGCTATGGCCTCTCGCTTTTTTAGAATTGTTCACCCCCTCATTTGAGCTATCACTTTCGGATATGAGTACCCAGCTACAAATCCTACCGACCATGTTGGTAGCATTGACCGCTGGTGGCCTTTTAGGATTGGTCAGTGTTTTATTACAACAGCTGGTAAAAAACACATTGGCCTCAGACACGACACTAGCAGTCGGTAGCGGTGCAAATATGGCGCTGCTCATTGTCACGTTATTCCTGCCTACTTTAGCGTTGGGGGGAAGTTTTTGGGTCGCTTTTATGGGCGCGCTTGGCAGTATGGCGATTGTTTTTCTTCTAGCTGCGCCTAGCCGCATGAATCCTTTGGTATTGGTGCTTGGCGGACTGGTAACCAATATTTTATTGGGCGCTATTACTGCTTTATTATTGATTTATTATGCTGAAGAAACCTTAAACGTCATGGTGTGGGCGGCGGGCAGTCTCACTCAGAATAACTGGCAAGTATCTGCCGTATTAAGCATCGCTAGTGTGATCGCCTTTATTAGCTTAATACCTTTATTAAAACCATTAGAAATAATGAGCTTAGATGATAGGCAAGCCAAAAGTTTGGGCGTTCCTATCAACCTCATTCGTGGATTGGTAGTGGGATTGGTGGCACTACTGACCGCCCTTGTCGTCAGTCGCGTGGGGCCTATTGGCTTTATTGGTTTAGGGGCTGCCACACTGGTGAATGTGTTTTCGGTACGGCGTATTGGTTACCGTTTGCTATTAGGTTATGTGTTTGGAGCGCTGTTGTTATGGATCACCAGTAATGCCACGACGCTGTTACAACATTATTTAAGCCTAAATATTCCTGCTGATGCAATGACGGCCATACTTGGTGCCCCATTGGTGATATGGTTAATCGTGAGCCAAAGTCGTCAACATACCGATGAGGTTATTCCGACTTTAGTTTCAGAACGCCGTGACACTCATTTAATGGGTTGGAGTATCGCCTTAATACTGTTGCTCATAGGCGTACTTATCTTTACGGCTACTTCAAATGGCTGGCAGCTTAGTACGCTAGGACATTTAATTGTTAATTTTAGATTGCCTCGTACGTTAAGCGCAGCCGCCACTGGCATAATGCTAGCCACTGCTGGCGTGCTGCTACAAACCTTAACACGTAACCCGATGGCTAGCCCTGAAGTACTCGGTATCAGCTCAGGCTCAGCGATAGGCGTGGTATTGGCCTTTGTTTTCCTACCCAGTTTTGGCTATACAGGTATTATATTATCAGGATTATTGGGCGCTTTTATTGTCCTTAGCTTGATCTTATGGCTTGCCCGTCGTATCAATCCAGCTTATTTATTATTAGTTGGTGTGGCCATTGCCGCATTGATGGGCGGTTTATTAAGTCTGGTAAAAATATCTGGCGATCAACGGTTACAAGCGGTGTTAAGTTGGCTATCAGGTTCTACGTACCTTGCCAGTCCAGAAACGGCATGGATTTTAGTAGGATTGGCTTTTATACTTTTTTTATTAAGCTTTATGGTGATCAAACCATTAGAAATATTGAGCCTAGGTAGCGGGATTGCCCGTGAGCTTGGGGTATCTTTGAGATTGTATCAAACCTTGATACTCATTCTTGTAGCTTTACTGAGTACGATATCAACGTTAGCAGTGGGACCACTCAGTTTTGTGGGTCTGATGATACCTCACCTCGCCAGCACATTAGGCGCGGTAAAGCTCAAACGTCAAATTCAACTGTCCGCTATCTTAGGCGCGGGCTTAATGGTCATAGCAGACTGGGTTGGACGCTATCTCATATTTCCCTATGAGATACCTGCTGGCACCATTGCTGCTATCATTGGCGGCGCTTATTTTCTATATTTGATGCGGCGTATTAGAGCGTAACCATATGGTTAATACTTCAATAACGACATGACAACATTATCGCTATTTAGGGCTTTAAAAATTTTGGTGTAATGGACAAAATTCATGCTAAAAAGTAGAAGGTAGTCGCTAATGGACATAATTCATGCTATTTGAGTGACTTTGATAGTAGAAAGTCTTTAATAAACCGTAACTTACGGTACTCATTTAACCCATGATGACTGTGC
>NZ_RRYX01000194.1:0-2394 GCF_014861375.1 Psychrobacter sp. FME5
AGAGGTGCGACATGAAGTCGTATTAAGGATGGTAATTGAGATTATTACCTGTTTTTCTATGAACAGTATCCTAGGTGCATGTGCATAACTGGTAACAGTTTTGTGCAAAGCTGCACTAACAATGTGCCAAGCAGAAATGCCAAGACAAAACCGCGAGGAAGTAGTCAAGCACTGATAGTATTAATCGGTCATGGTGCTAGGATTTTCGACAAGACTAACGTAAGTGAACATTTGATAAAAGTCATAACCAAGAACAAGCCAAAAATACTGATAGGCTTGAACCAAAAGGTATGCAGACAGGCTCAAGGAATCTCTGAATCTTTGACATAGACGTTGCTCTGCTGGCTGAAAGAATGAGTCTAAATCGAAATAAGTCCTTAATATGGAACATGGTAAGCCCTATATTCTCCCTGAATCATTGAGGGAAACCCAACCGCAAGGAAGGGCTATAGAATAGAGGGTATGAGAATGTGGAAAAAGCGAATGCCTATTTGTAATGAATGGGATAGAGGTTTGAAACATGACCTTATTGCAAAAGCAAGCAGACTTCCATGCGGTCTTTAATTACGAGATAGTTTGAAAAACCTTCTAAGATAGGAATAGCTGATGAATGGAACGAGAGTTTCAGGAGCACCAATCGACCAACATTTGCACTGGCACGATATCAATTGGGCTAAGTGTAATTGTGCGGTTAAAAGGCATCAAGCGCGTATCGTAAAAGCAACTCAAGAAGGTAAATGGGGTAAAGTTAAATCATTACAACATCTACTGACTCGCTCTTTTTCTGCAAAAGCATTAGCAGTCAAAAGAGTGACTGAAAATCGCGGTAAAAATACGGCAGGAGTTGATGGTACAACATGGTCAACCCCTGCTGCGAAAATGAAAGCCGTTAACTCGTTAAAACACAATGGATATAAGCCTCTGCCATTAAAAAGAGTAGCAATACCTAAGTCAAATGGTAAAGAGCGTCTATTGGGCATACCGACCATGAAAGATAGAGCTATGCAAGCGTTACACCTACTTGCACTCGAACCTGTCTCAGAAACACTCGCAGACAGTAATTCATACGGTTTTCGCTCTGCTCGTAGCACTGCTGACGCTATAGAGCAATGCTTTAAGATACTATCCCAAAAAGGCTCTGCACGTTGGGTTTTGGAGGGAGATATCTCTGCATGTTTTGATGATATCAAACACGAATGGCTAATAGACAATGTTCCCACGAATAAGACTATTCTAGGAAAGTGGCTAAAGTCAGGTGTAGTTGATAAAGGCAACTTGTTCGCAACTGAAAAAGGTACTCCGCAAGGCGGTATAATCTCACCTACTTTGGCAAATATGACGCTAGATGGGCTTCAGAAGGTAGTCGAGGGAGTAATTCCTCGCACCACTCGCAGAGGTCAGAATGTAGCTAAAGTAAACTTTGTAAGATATGCCGATGATTTTATCATCACTGGTGGAACGAAAGAGATACTGGAATATGAAATCAAACCTGCGGTTGTTGAGTTCTTTAAGTCTCGTGGCTTAACTTTGTCAAAAGAAAAGACAAAAATAACTCATGTAACAGAGGGATTCGACTTCTTAGGTCAAAATGTAAAGCGATACGGTGAAAAGGTGCTTATTAAACCTTCAACCAAGAGCGTCAAAAGCATTAAGACAAAAATACGAGAAATCTTGAATGGTAATAAGCAAACAACAGCGGAAAATTTGATTAGAATGCTTAATCCTATTTTACGAGGTTGGGCTAACTACCATCGACATATCGTATCTTCTAAGGTTTTTAGTAGCATAGACAATTTCATTTGGGAACAACTATGGCAATGGTCAAAAAGACGACATCCAAAGAAAAGTAGTACATGGGTGAAAAATAAATACTTTCATACTTATGGCTCTCGAAACTGGGTGTTTTCAGCCGAAATTTTAAAGACTGGTCTTAATACGCCTAACAAGTGGTTGAGGTTGGTTAACCTGACTTCGATATCCATTCAAAGGCATATAAAGATTAAAGGTGACGCAAATCCATTCGACCCAACATGGGAAGATTATTTTGATAAGCGTTTAATGAGTCTTATGAAAAAGTCTTTAAAAGGTAAGGCTAAGTTGACTTCAATATGGAAAAACCAAGAGGGAAATTGTCCTATCTGCAACTTAAAGATAGCCCAAGATGAAAAATGGGATATCCACCATAAAATACGCAAAGTTGATGGTGGTAGTGACAATGTAACGAATCTAGTTATGCTCCATTTGAATTGTCACAGACAAACCCATAGCCAAGATTACAGAATGAGTAGCTGACTCTCATTTGAGGGTTTATAAAGGCTTGAGCCGTATGAAGGGAAACTTTCATGTACGGTTCTTAGGGGAGAGGATTGTGGCAACACAACCCTTTTACCCGAT
>NZ_RRYX01000195.1:0-2356 GCF_014861375.1 Psychrobacter sp. FME5
GAAAAAACGGTACCTGCAGTACGTGATGTAGCGATATTACTTCTCACTGACTATATCGATGCGCTGGGCGCACCCTACATTTAAAGCTATTGATGAAAAAATACCTTACCGTGTTTATCGCGGCAAGGTATTTTTTTATATAAACTCTAAAAGATACCCCACTCTCAACTTCGAAAGAGATTGAAAAAAGAAGAGCATCTCACTAATCTATTGTTTTCGACCAAGAACACAATGGAGTCATGAGATGCCCATAGAAGAATTTATCATCAATATCTATTTAATGGTAGAGCAATATTACAAAATAGTTGTCACCGAACCATTGCGAGGTGCAGGTTACGCCCCTAAACTCACTGACCCTGAAATTATTTGCATGGAGCTAGTAGGTGAGTTTTTAAACATGGATCAAGATAAACAAATTTGGCAATACTTTACCCAGCATTGGCAAGCTTGGTTTCCAGCCATAGGCTCGTACCCTAACTTTGCCAAGCACTGCAGCAACCTATGGCAAGTGAAACAACGAATACAGGATAAAGTCAGTGAAGTCGAAGGTTATGATAATATTCATCTGATTGATGGTTTTCCCATACCCGTCTGTCATTATGGACGAGCTTACCGGCATAAGAACTATCAAGACCTAGCTGCTTTTAGTTACTGCGCGGCTAAACAAGAAAAATACTATGGCTTTGAGGGTCACTTGCTGGTTACCTTATCGGGTATGATTAAGGGCTTTACTATAGCGCCTGCTAATGTTGATGAAAGAGAAGTTGCCCCAGATATTACGAGTCATATTCACGGACTACTTGGCGCTGATAAAGGGTATATCAGCCCTAAACTGGCTCAATACTATGACGCTCAAGGGATAGATCTACAAACACCGCTCAGACGCAATATGAAAGAGGACCGATCCAAACCTGTGGTACGACGGTTAATGAAAGCCCGCCGTATCGTTGAAACCGTGATCAGTCAGTTATCAGAACGGTTTAATATACAAAGGGTACGAGCAAAGGACTTATGGCATTTGTCGCATCGATTGATTCGTAAAATTCTGTCACATAATCTGTGCTTTGTACTTAATAAACAACTTGGTAACCCACCTCTTCAGTTTGAATTGCTTATTTCAAGTTGAGAGTGGGGTTAAAAGATATTAAAACTTATACAACAAACCAAGTGTCGTCGTCGAGTCAGTACGCGAGTCAACCATTGGGCTATCATATTGCTCATTCGGTAAATAGCTCAAGCTTTGATTAGCAAAGCCTGCCCAGCGCTCATTAAAGTCATAATTGGCACTAATATTGATATAAGGGTTCAAGCTCGAATTTGAAGTGTAAGCCGCAACGCCTGTCTTCTCTGATTCTTTATCTGTTACGCCATAATAGTATTCATTATAGTCAGTATCATGATATTCAAAGCCAATACTTGGATAGACCGTTAACTTGTCTTTGGTTATTTTGGCAAGATACGTCAAGCGGGCACTATTGCCACCGCTATGATCTAAAACGTCAGTTGCAATCTGGGCACGAAAGCCACCAATCGGCGTACGGCGCAGGTATGTGAGACCAGCATCAGCAGATGCTTTACGCTTGTCGAGACCTTTGAGTGCGCCGCGTGCATCATCAGGATCAAACTCGCTACCAGAAAGTTGAGCATAAGCAGATAGCTGATTGGAGCCGTCGTTAATAAGGTAAGCACCAGCCTGAGCACCACGCGCGTACACTCTATTATTATCATAAAAGACACCCGGCAATACGCGTACATCAATACTGTCTTCCAAATCGTAGGCTGAGTTTATCGCCATGACATTGACACCAACGCTTAGCTGGGCATCTTTATCGGTCGGTAAGTTTTTATTAAATATAGCAGCACTAGATAGGCTAGCAGTACCAAATAAGATAGTGGCCGTTAGGGTGCTCAGCAAAGCGCGTGAGAAAGTAGGTGATAGCGTTGATGGTGTAAACATGATGTGCTCTCATAAGTGTGTGGGATTAATAAATGAAAATAAGTAAAAAAACGGGTGGTGTATCAGAAAGTATGCTGAGGAGATAAAAGGAGGGTGACAGTCAAAGCAAGATGATATATTTGAGGTTATGAAGACACAAATAGATATCAGCTGCCCCGACTGTCACAGTCCCAGTTTAAAGAAAAACGGCATAAAAAGCTATGGCAAGCAGAACTACCAATGCAAGGACTGCAAACGTCAATTTATTGGCGATCATGCGTTAACCTATCACGGCTGTCATTCTAAAATAGAAGACATCATACGGCTAATGATGGTTAGAGGTTGCGGCGTTAGAGACATAGCTGTTATAGCCTCAGTCAGTATCGGTAAAGTATTGAGCACCATAGGCTCATCTGTTTA
>NZ_RRYX01000196.1:0-2329 GCF_014861375.1 Psychrobacter sp. FME5
GAGTACCTTTTTTATCTTTCGGCTTAAATTTAGGCTGTTTTTGAGCTTTCTGTGAAGTTTCTGCCTTTGCTCGTTGCTCTAAAACCTTAGCACTGTCGTTACTGGTGCGTACCAATGTGCTGTTTAACCACTCCATGAACTGCTGTGAAGGCTTGCTCGGCTTACCCTTGTCTATAATTTCTTGGGATAATCTTTCACCAAAGTATTCTCTAAATATCACATACAGCCAACGACTTTTATAACCCCTAGCATCTTGAATATAGAGAGCATAAGAGTAAAAATCTTTCTTCTCTTGTTCCAATGATCTAATAGTCATTTTTTTAATTCCTTTTTTTTCTTGAGATCCTTTATTTTAAGGGGCTGAGCTTATCTATCTATTCACATTATGTTTTTTATCAAATATCTCTACACTCAATCTGCTGATTGAGTGCTTTTTTTTTATTTGTTTTTTTTCTTAAAAGCCTTATGTTATATAGCCTAGGGGGCTATATAACACTTGACAGAGCCTAAGTTGTTCTCATGCTCTTGGTTCGGCTGGGTTCTGAAATCAGGGAACACTCACCCTAAAGGACTCACAGTTGAAAAACTGCAAATCCTTTAGTGTTGTTACCTTGACGGCGCTTGCTCATGCCCTCGGCACGACTTGGGACACTCATCAGGAGGTCATCACTGTATCAAGCTGACCCTGTTAAGATTACGGCTGATAGCACCGCCTAGACACGCTCTTAACCGCGATTTAAGCCGTTCTTACGCTAGCAAGGGGTAAACCCCAATATACCGCTACAGATACGCTTAAAACGCCACTCATTGCGTTGCTCTTATCCTTTGTCTAGTAACCCCTGTCGGGAGCTTTCGTATCACCCACGCAATGCAGTCGTCGCTGAAGCCTGCCACCCATTGCTAGGGAACAGTTAGAGGACGATAGAGAGGATATAACGATCAAATGAAGAAGTTAGGCGTTTTATATATGGTTTAGACTTGCAAATCAGGCGGTGTGTGTCTTAGAATACACCCAATGGGCTTAATTGCTGGTCAAATAACGCTGTTTAGGAGCTTATTTGGTCGTTACAGGCGCTCTCCAACGTCTGTAACCATTAACGAATATTAAACGACAAAGCCCTTAGCGTGTCAAGCGTTAAGGGCTTTTTCTATGCAAAATTGTTCAACTATTGTTTGTTTTGCTTGGGCTGAGGTCGAGTATTAGCCAAGATCAGGCGGTCTTTTTCGCCTGTCCTGGCTAATGCTGACCCAACAACCAAAGGGCGTTAGTAAATAGAAAATAAAATCGCCTTGTCATACACGTAACCCCTTATCCCTGCTGGGCTAAGGGGTGTTTTTTTATTGATTTGTCTGACGGTGTACCCTCTCACTGTCATACACCTTAGCCCTTATACGGTATGGTCTGTAGCGTTTGCAACCAGTTGCGTAGTGTGTGTATCAATACTTTGCCATCGGCACGATCATCTTTTGCTTTTTTCTTTTGTCTTTTGCTTTTTGCATCGCCCCTAGGCGATGTTAAGCCCCAAAGGGGTGTATTTTCGTCCAGAAAATGCACAGACCATCACCCCAAGTGTGGGCTGCGTGGGGGAGCCGAAATCGTGGTGGCAGTCGTCCAGACTAGCCACAGCTGACCCCTAGGGCTGCGGTAGATTTTGGGGGTGAAACCCGCCGTCAGTAAGCACTGACCTCGGGCGTTTTAACTGCCGCACTTCAAAAGGGCAAAAAACGTACGAGGTCAGTGGTTTTACCACTGGCGGCCGCCAAGTAAATCGGAACAACGTGGAGATTTGCGCTGGAACGCAGTGGAAGGCAACTGAAAAGCGGCAGCGAGGTCGTCCAGACCACGCAAGACAAGGGTAGGGCGTTCAGCCCGTTAGCCTTGTCTGGTGACGTTTTTTAGGCGCAGCGAAGCGTAGTACGCTTTTTTCGGTGTATAAAGTGGTGTATAAAATATTCAGACAACTGGTGATTTTCTGAAATCACCAGATTACACACCAGATTACACACCAGATTACACACCAGATTACACACCACTTTATACACCACTTTATGCACTAGAGTCTTAAAGTAGTTTGGCTTGACCATGCTTTTTAACATAGTCACGCATAAAGGCTCTAACAGCTTGTGATGCGGTAGTATCTTGGTTATCGCAAGCGTGTTTAAATGCTTTTAGCAGGTTTTCATCTACTTTTGCAGTGAATAGCTTGTCTTTATTTGCCTTAGAAATGCTCTTAATTTCATCGTAGATAGCTCTGTCTACCCTAATACGTGCAGGAGTACCTTTTTTATCTTTCGGCTTAAATTTAGGCTGTTTTTGAGCTTTCTGTGA
>NZ_RRYX01000197.1:0-2283 GCF_014861375.1 Psychrobacter sp. FME5
CTATAAATTTAATACTATGTTTTGCCCCTTTAAGGGCATAAATCTGGTATCGTTCACCTAGGCTTAGATGTGTATAGTTCATGGTTGCAATCTCACTTTGGTCGGTGGATAAAAACTTTGATGCTAGCGCATCTAGGTCTTTTTTTCACCTCACATTTGGTATTGCACTTCATGTGTTAATCTAAGATATGAATGAACGGTTCAATATCGTGAGAATTAAATCTATATGAAATAGTTAGATAATTTAGGCTAACTTTTAATAAAGCAGAACATTACTAGATGTTTGGGCAGAAAATAGGCTTTCAATAGCTTGTGGCAAATAACTCACTAAGTGAAACAATAAAATGTGCTACCGATAATAGTAAAACATCTTTTCGTCCACCCTACCATCTAGCATTTATCGCAATGCTACTCATTAAAATTAAGGGGTTTTAACTTATAAATTCTAACCTAGATGATTCATGAACCAAGCTTATCTGCCTGCTCACTTTTTACCAGCATATTATTAATAGGTTTTGCCAATATTAATAATACCACTGCCGTCACCACCAAAAAGATGGTCATCGTTGTAAATAATTTTGGTAAACCTTCGATTTTATCCGCTGAAACGTGTCCACCGAAAAATGCAGCAACCAGATTACCCATCGCCACAGAAGCAAAGAATAGACCCATCATCTGACCTTGCATACCTTTTGGTGCCAGCTTAGTCATCGATGATAAACCCACTGGGCTAAGTGCCAATTCACCCAAGGTTAACAGTAATAAACTCCCTACTAGCCATAATGGAGATGCCAGGCCACCGTCATTGGTTAAAATACTCTTGGAGGCAAAAATCATCAACGAAAAGCCTGCAGCGGTAATTAACATACCAAGTGCAAACTTGGTCATACTACTAGGCTCAATACCTCGCTTACCAAGTTTGACCCAAATAATACTGACGATAGGTGCGAGCATTAAAATAAACAGTGGGTTCAACGATTGGAACCAGATACTAGGTATCTCAAAGCCTAAGACATTCAGATCGGTATAGCGATCGGCAAATAGGTTAAAGGAGGTCGGCTGCTGCTCAAAACTTGACCAAAATAGCGTCGAGCCAATAATTAAAATAAAGCAAGTGAGCAAACGCAGCTTGTCTGTCTTGTCCAAGCGTGGCGAGACAAACATAATCGCAAAGTAGCCTATCACCACCGCTGCAATGATATAAGTCATATACTCTGCGACCATTTCAGGACTAAACGGTATCATGCCACTCGCGACCAAAACAACAATCGCTGCCAATAACGCCAAGAAACCGATAACCCAGCGACCTATGTTTTTATAGCGGCCATTGGCGTACTCCCATTCGGGCGTAATATTTTTGGCTTGTGCATAGTGAGTTAAGGTCTTTTGGGCAGAAAAACGATAGATCAACAATGAGGCCAGCATACCAAGACCGCCTACCCCAAAACCGACATGCCACATGCCTTTTTCTTTAAATACCCCAACAATCAGCGCCGCTAATAGTGCCCCGATATTGATTCCCATATAAAACAAAGTAAAGCCGCCATCACGGCGCACGTCGCCTTTAGTGTACAGTGCCCCCACCATGACAGAGATACAGGTTTTAAATAACCCCGACCCTAAAACAATACATATCAAACCAACAAAAAATAGCGTCATGCCAAACATTGCCGACAACGCAATACATAAATGACCGAGGGCAATAATAATGCTGCCCCACCAAAGAGCGCGTTCTTGGCCGAGCCAGTTATCCGCCAACCAACCGCCCGGTACTGCGGCTAAGTACAATGAACCAGCAAAAATACCGTAAATAGCAGAAGCGGTGACTTCATCGAAGCCAAAGCCACCACTACCGACGGTCGCTACCATAAATAGTACTAATAGCGGGCGAATACTGTAATACTTAGATTAACACATGAAGTGCAATACCAAATGTGAGGTGAAAAAAAGACCTAGATGCGCTAGCATCAAAGTTTTTATCCACCGACCAAAGTGAGATTGCAACCATGAACTATACACATCTAAGCCTAGGTGAACGATACCAGATTTATGCCCTTAAAGGGGCAAAACATAGTATTAAATTTATAGCGAGGGCGTTAAACAGAAGTCCCAGCACCATATCAAGAGAGCTTAGGCGTAATAAAGGCCTGCGCGGTTACCGAGCAAAGAATGCTAATAACAAGGCTTGTGACAGACGGTCAAACAATGCGCCCAGCATCATCGCTGACGTATGGGATTGGGTCACAGATAAGCTAAAAGACAGCTGGAGTCCTGAACAAATAG
>NZ_RRYX01000198.1:0-2195 GCF_014861375.1 Psychrobacter sp. FME5
AAAATAACAAACACTCTTAAATGAGCTACAAGGGCTTAGAAATTTACAAGCGATACTAGGGTAGCCGACACACAAAATAAGCAGCAGGAAGGGGCCAGTTTGAGCCAAATAGACATATAAATAAGCTAGGTTTGAAAGGATAGATACGAAACGGAAGAACATTAGGCTTGTTAGCAAGGTCGCGGCAATCGACTGCGGTCGATTGAAAAAGACTGATTAAATTTTTAGGAATTTTTAAACTAGCCTAAGCAAGATTTATTGTTTAGGCAAACTTAACCACACGGCTCAAAATCCCCTAACGGGCTATTACCTGATTGGCTTGCACTTTCACCACCTAGCTAAGCTAGCCAGTTAATCGCTGTACGCCTTGATACGCCTAGGTTTGTAGCTATATCTGTGTAGCTTAATCCTTGCTCTCTCATTTTATGCGCTATTACACGCTTTTCAGCATACTTTTCTGACCTTGCCTTGCCTCCATTTGACGAATTACTGGCTTTACCACCTATGCGCCCATCTTCGCGTTGTTTCTCTTTAAATTTGGCGCTGTAAGCTCCAAACCGTGAGGATTTGCAGAACTTAGCTATGCTTTTGATAATATGTTTTAGCTCGTTGGGCAATAGGGGTATATCAAAGCGTTGGTTAAATTCTTCCGCAATAGCAGTTAAAACACGCTCTAGCTCCCTTTGGGTAAGGTCTTGCGCTATCGGATAGGCTTGATGTCTAACATGGTTAAATATGCCCACATTGCGCCCATAACCTTCGTCATTGGCTGGTTCTGCTTGCTTGTATGGTTTTAAATCTAAATATTCGGCAAGCTCGGCTAGGGTATAAGACGGCTTAGCCCCTGTTATATATACTTCGTGCGAGGTATGGCAAGGGTTTTTTACAAGGTTGCCGCTATAGCCTTTGTCTGCCCCTAGTGCTAGTCTTAGCGCCTTTTGCACACTAGCTAGGTACTCTACTGGCTTAGTGCTTGCTTTACGCCACTTATCCACTGGTTTTGTTAGCCTGTAGGCGTAGTGAGCGTGTCCGTTTTCGGGGTTTTTTATAATAACTTGCGGTGGTGGTAAGTCGTTATCATGGAAGGCAAATAGGGCTTGTGGGTCGTCAATGTCAAAGACAAGCCATTTGATAATCTCGGGGTGATTGGGTTGTATGTAGGCGTGTTTTATGGCGTGTGACTTGGTGCGAATATGACTGAAACCCTTGTCATTAGTACAATAGGGCTTAGTTGCTAAGTCTGCGTAGAATTGAGCTAGAGTGCTGACGTTCTGCCAGTCGGTCGGGTCTATTTGTTTGATTGCGTACACTATAAAATTTCAGTTCTGTATTGCAGCGCTAGTGACCCACTGAATACAAAAAAGCCTTGTTTTAGTGTGTACAACCGCCTAAAATACCCTTACGTTTCGTGGTTTTTAGGTGGTTATACACTAAAAATTACATTAAGCCCTGATAGCTTCCAACTATCGGGGCTTACTCGTTTCTAGCGTTTGAGTTTACGCTTATCTTCGCCAAATTGTAAAGGTCGAGCGGTGATCGTAGGCATCGTTTCGCCTACGGATCACCGCTGACCCAACAACCGCTAGGGCGTTAGTTTTTAGGTCAAAATAAAATCGTCTTGTACCACACGTAAACCCCTTGTTTTATTGGCTTATAGGTCATTTTTTTATTAATTTGTGGTACAGGCGTAACGGTACTTGTACCACAAAAAAACCCTTATGCAGTATGGCCTGTAGCGTTTTCAACCAGTTGCATGGTGTGTGAACCTATATTTTGCCATCGGCACGATAGTCTTTTGCTCTTTTTTCTTTTATTTTTTTTCACATCGACTAGGGGTCGATGTGTGTCCAGTGCTGCAAATTAATCTAGTCAAATAACTTACCCTGACCATTTTTCTTTACGTAAGCCATCATATAATCCCTAACCAGTTGGCTTGCAGTGCGGTTATTATCTTTAGCGATGCGCTTGAACGCCTCAACCAATTCCTTATCGGCTCTACAAGTGAACGTACTGTCACTTCTGTCTGGTAGCATATTTGCCATGATTTAGTCCTTTTGATGTAATGTTTACGCATCATATTAACATTGTTAGTGCATTGCAACAGAATATTGAGCTAATCAAAAAATTATCAAAGAGCCAAAAATAACAAACACTCTTAAATGAGCTACAAGGGCTTAGAAATTTACAAGCGATAC
>NZ_RRYX01000199.1:0-2202 GCF_014861375.1 Psychrobacter sp. FME5
TCGCTCTCGCTTGCGCTTATATCTGGCTGAAATTATGAATGTTCAACACGCCCTAAAAATAGCCCAGCAATATTATATTGCTGGGCTTTTATTATTGACCATTCTATAATCGCCAAACATCTATTTAAAAACTCATACCAATGTCTATGTCGACGCCCATGCCCATAATAGCCCCAATGCTACATCATATTCGTTACACTCAGCTTGACTGCCAATCTTGGTGCATAACCGCTCAGATTGTCACTGAGCAGCCATACCTTAAGCATAAACGCGAGCAGCAACGCAGCGGTGTCAGACAACTCTTACAGTTTTTGCTAGATGAGCTTGGAATCGATGACATACTTAACGACGCGCAATTTCCCTATCAGCTTAGCAATAGCGATTACTATGTATGCTTTAGTCACTCAGGAGATAAAGTGGCGGTCGCTTTAAGCAAATATCGAGCTATTGGTATCGATATCGAAGTGCAAGATATTCCATGGCACGTTGCCGAGCGCTTTTATGACGATAACGAGGTTGCTGCTTTGGCGCAATTAACCAGTCATGAGCATGCCAGTGTTTCTAGATTGCTATGGCAAATAAAAGAGAGCTTTATAAAAATCCATCAATATAAACTGGCACAGGGCTTGGGAAAAGATTATTCCTACCTTATCCCTGACTTGACCAATAACACTCAAACAGAGTCGTTGTTGACTATCATTGCAGATTGCCAAACCGACTATCACCTCGCTGTCTTATCCCCACAACAAACTGTCGTCATTTTTTAGCCAATCTATAGTTAGAATACTTTAAAAAACGCTACGATACTGCTGGTATAGTTTTTTTGCAGCCTCTGTCTGCATAGGCACAGCAAGCTAGAAAAAACAGTACCTGCAGTACGTGATGTAGCGATATTACTTTTCACTAACTATATAAGCATTATTACTCTAAAAAAAACATCACTTTATTTTAGACCAAAAAAAACGACCCTCGAGAGGATCGTTTTTTGCGCTTACTTTTCTTCTAACAACAGCACTTAGGCTGTGATTAGATTAGAAACGGTAAGTTGCACCCAATTTAACAATTGGGAACCACTCTAACCAATCTTTATCTTCAAGTTCTTGTTCAGCAGCTTTAGCAACATCACTACCTTTAACAGTAGTAGTACCGTTTACAGTTGTAGCTGTAACGTTACCATTTGCATTACTTGAAGTCACAGTAGCATCAGTTTGACCCATGTAGGCTGCACCGATTTCGCCGAATACACCCCAGTTATTACCGATGTTAGGACGGAAGCCAATAGTACCGTAAGGCGCTAATTTGTTGCGATGCTTCATAGTACCTTGTAGAGCACCAGTTTCAGAAGCATTATAATCAATATTGTTAATTCTGAAGTTTGGACCTTCAGCATTAGCAGTTACGTCGATATCGTTGTCAGGTACGATGATACCAGCGCCCATAGTGAACCAGTTAGCCGCAGGGCGTAATTGCACACCTAGGTATGGGTTACTGAAATCGGCATCAACGTCGTAGTTTACGTCGCCAGCATCGAAATCACCGCCGAAGAGATCAGCGACATCACCACCTGCCCAACCGGCTTGTAGTTCAGTTTTGTCGTTAAGTGCCCAAGCAACGTTAGCGCCATAGCCTAATGAACCGATTTCAGCGCTAACAGCTGCTGGATTAATAGCTGTTTGGAAGAAAGTCTTAGTACCACCAACCACAGCACCCGCAGTGTTACGTACTACGCCTGCATCAGCATTATATGCATTAGCTGTTTGTACATTGGCTGGTTCTGCTTCATATGCAACGGCAGCATTGTCGTCAACAACGGCAACTGGCTCTGCTTCATAGGCGACAGCAACTGGCTCTGCTTCGTATACAACGGCATCATTGTCATCAACAACAACAACTGGCTCAGCTGCAAGTGCAGCAGTTGACGCTAAAACAGCAGCAGAAATGGCTGTTAATTTAATAAGTTTCATAAGTACTCTCCTAAAGTGTGAAATAACTCGCCCGTAAAAAATGATAATTCAGTTTTTTTTAAACAATCATTTTGTTGAGCAGATTAAAACAATTTTGGCTCAAAAAGTCACCCCCACAGACGCGCTTTTTATTTGCCATTATGTAAAGATTGCATAGGTATTGTAACTTAGATTAACACATGAAGTGCAATACCAAATGCGAGGTGAAAAAAAGACCTAGATGCGCTAGCATCAAAGT
>NZ_RRYX01000019.1:0-42370 GCF_014861375.1 Psychrobacter sp. FME5
ACCGTTCGCTATTTTTTTTGCCATCAATTTGTCGCCAATGTTCAACACGCCCTAATAGAGATCAATAGAAAACCAAACAACCACTAGGACGAATCTGATAAAAAGTATCCTAGAGTCTGTGACTATGAGCCTACTGATCTCGCTTTGACTGCGAAAAATATCTATGACTGTTTCACTTCCTTACTTATATTCTTTTCGTCGCTGTCCCTATGCCATGCGCGCGCGGCTTGGTCTTTTGTTTGCTGGATTGCAAGTAGAGCTGCGAGAGATAGTCCTTAAAAACAAACCAGCCCAAATGCTGGCCATTAGTCCGAAAGGCACCGTACCTGTATTACAGCGTATTGATGGGACTGTGATTGAAGAGAGTCGAGAGATAATGCTGTGGGCGCTTGAACAGCAAGACCCGCAAGGGCTGTTAGACTCAGAGACTTTGCCTCAGGCAAATGCTTTAATCGAGCAAAACGACAACGAGTTTAAATATTGGCTGGATCGTTATAAATATGCCGACCGCCATCTTGAAATGACCCAGACAGAATATCGCCAACAGGGTGAAGAATTTTTACAGGTTTTAGAAGCGATGCTCACTAAAAAAGCTTATCTACTGGGAGACAGTGCAAGCATTGCCGATATTGGCATTATGCCTTTTGTTCGCCAATTTGCCCATGTGGATCGTGAGGTATTTTACAGTTTACCATATCCAAAACTACAATCATGGCTACAAAATTGGCTTGAGCATCCCATCTTTTTGCAGGCTATGACTAAGTTTCAGCCATGGCAAGAAGAAGATGACGTGGTGGTTTTTCCTGCGTCTTTTATACCGTTATGTTAAAAGGGCTAAATGGCTATTGTGTACACTTGTACTCTTAGGTTAAGATGCACGCATAATATGTGGCCAATTAAATATGCGTGAGTCATCTACAAGGGAATGCTGAAAATGTCAGAAAGTGCAATTAAAAATAGCGAATTGGAACAGTTGGGTATCGTTTTAGAAGAGCAGGTTTTAGAGATTGGTGTTCAAAATGAGTATGCGGACAAGATAGCTGCTGAATATTTAGAGAAGCTCGCAAGCGCAAAAGGGGATAAAAATAGCGTCTTATATAAATCCTCTAAAGTGAAGGAACGTTATAAACAGTCAGACTTGCATCAGTCTATCAACCGTATTATTAATAAAATTGAGCCTTTGCGAGTCGCCATTATACGTGAGCACTTAGCATTGAAGCAGGCAGTCGCTGAAGGCAATAAGCAGGCAGCAGATGAGAGTATTAAGGCTATCGCGAAAAATAAAATGGAAAAAGGTAAGCTTGAAAAAAACCTTAACGCACTTATGAGTAGTGCAAATAAGCTTAAGCTTGCTAGCTAATAAGACAGCCAACCAGCCAAAACCTTCTACGTTATTTCTGTATAGCATAGAAGGTTTTTATATTTGAGAAACCCCATAACTAAATCACAAGTGATGCATATACCTCTTTTAGCTATCTATATACCACCATGTAAGGATATCAATAGTCATAGTAGCAACGTAACTTAAGTGATAATTTTCTGTTATGAATTCTTTAGCCATAAGCTGAATGGTTTTGTTATAACGCCATTGCATACATTGTGTAGGACACTGCACCTTTAATGTCTTTATACCTATTTTAGTAATGACAGTTTTTAGTAATGACAATAGGGATCATCGGGATAGCGAACACTAATATTTGAATGTTCAACAGACCCTGATAACAGCGTCTCTATTAAATATCCTCTTAATAACCAATTTGATAACCAAAGAGAGTGTTTTAGGGTGTGGTTTTTTACAATTATTAGGAAGTATCATGCGCACTATGAAGGATCGGATTCGCCATACTTTAGCCTTTCAAATAATAGGTTTATTAACTTTTGCCCCTTTAGCAAGTTGGGTGTTTGGATTTGAGATGCAATTGATGGGCACTATCGCCGTGGTAGGCTCTGTCACTGCGACCATTTGGAACTATATTTATAATTTGTTGTTTGATCATGCCTTATTGAAACTACGTGGAGACAGCCATAAAACAATCTCGCTACGAGTATTACATGCGTTGTTGTTCGAAGCAGGACTGCTATGCTTACTGTTACCATTTATTGCTTGGTACTTGCATATGAGCCTTTGGGAAGCCTTTAAAATGGACATTACTATGGCTACTTTTTATCTGGTATATGCTTTTATCTATAACTTGATTTATGACAAAATTTATCCTATACCGCCAGCAGTTAAATCTTTGGCTTAAAAAAACCACTTGTTATAGGCAATTCTAAATAAAATCGATACGATTGTCAGAAAGCCCAGAAGTAATAAGCCACGTGCTACTGTTATAAATTTTTCCTGCTTGCTTGCTGCTCGCAAGCGTGACAGAGGCTGCAAAAAATTTACTCCAGCAGCACTGTATCGTTTTTAAAGTGAATCAACTAGACCTCTTCCTTTTCAGTGACGTTAAGTTCCTGATTTGGGCGCTTATTCCCTTCTAAAATAACCATCATCTCAAATATCCCCACTATTTTTTGAATCTGTTGAACATTCAAGTATTGGGATCGCTGATATAACTACTTATGACAAGAGTTATCTGCAAGGCTGTTTAATATTCCACATGACTCGGCTGAGGCCTCGTTTATACATTTCTGCCGTAAAGCTATTAAATGTTGCTTTAACTGTGTCAACTCCTTCATCCGTATTTCCACAGCGTGAATATGCTCATCCAACAAGTTATTGACATCACCACACTCTCTGTCAGGCTCATCCCAATACTGTAGTAAGGTTCGAACTTCATCCAACGTCATGTCCAATGTACGGCAGTGTAGGATGAATTGTAGTCGTGCCATATGCGTTTCGCTATATAAACGATAATTGCCTGCGCTGCGTGAAGGCGCTGGTAACAACTGCTCTTTTTCATAATAGCGAATGGTTTCTACTGTGGCGCCTGTGCGTTTAGCAAGCTCACCAATTTTGATTGGCATAACAATCTCTAGAATCTAAAACATTAGAGTAACTATAATGTTTAATATCGGATAAATCAAATTTATAGGCTTGAATATAAAGGACATTGAACAGATATTGCATTCTAAAGTAAATTCACTATATCGATAAAAATCGACCATCACATTAATATATTTGATGTGCTATTCTTTTATATCCATTATGGTGATGACCGATGTCAGCATGCTTGTTAGAACAGCACCAAAACTTTTAGTCATTGTTATGGCTTATTGTCTTCAAGGAGTAATTCTATGAAACCTATTGACAATGAAAAACCTATCGAAGGCGGCAAGTACGATAAAGTACCTGAGCATTACAACGGTACAGTCTTTATTTGCCCCATGCATCCTGAAGTCAGAGATATCGAAGCGAGTGATTGTCCAATATGTGGGATGTTTCTTAAACCTGAAGATGAGGTTGCTGACTCAAGCGATAATGAAGACAAACAAGCACAATGTCATAGCACTGATTCAACCAATACCAATAATACTGATGTAAAATCCGTCAAAGGTGGCAAATACGACAAAGTGCCAGATGATTATGAGGGCACAGTCTACACCTGTCCCATGCATCCTGAGGTCAGAGATGTCGAGAATAGTGGCTGTCCAATATGCGGTATGGCGTTAGAGCCCGAAACGCTCACTGTCGGTGAAGAAGATACCTCAGAGCTTGACGATATGACCCGTCGTTTTTGGATCTGTACCGTACTCACTATCCCGCTTTTCTTGTACGCCATGAGCGATATGGTCGGGATAAATTTAGATAGCATTGGTCAATTTGCTATCTCTTCACAAGTCGCGCAGTGGATACAATTAGCCTTAGCAACCCCCGTTGTCGTTTGGGGTGCAGCGCCGTTCTTTGTTCGCGGTTGGCAATCGATAAAAAGCCGTAATCTAAATATGTTTACCTTAATCTCCTTGGGCGTAGGTGCCGCGTTCGGTTTCAGTCTAGTGGCCACTTTCTTCCCAGATATCTTCCCCGACAGCTTTAGAGACTCGGCTGGTCAAGTCGGTGTTTATTACGAAGCGGCCGCCGTTATTACTACCTTAGTCCTATTGGGCCAAGTTTTAGAATTAAAGGCTAGAAGCCAAACGTCAGGCGCGATTCGAGCGTTACTTGAGCTAGCTCCACCGACCGCGAGGCGAGTAAACGCTGAGGGCGCTGAGGAAGAAGTTGCTTTAGAGGAAGTCATCAGTGGCGATAAGCTGCGCGTCAAACCAGGTGAAAAGCTCCCCGTAGATGGCACCGTTATTGAGGGTAATAGTAATGTTGATGAATCGATGGTCACTGGTGAGCCGCTTGCTGTCGCTAAAGTGACAGGCGATGCCGTTACTGGGGGCACCGTCAATGGTACTGGCACTTTATTAATCGAAGCGGTCAATGTCGGTGACGATACCGTATTATCCAAAATCGTACAAATGGTTAGTGAGGCTCAGCGTAGTCGTGCGCCAATACAAAAAATAGTCGATCAAGTAGCGGGTTGGTTCGTGCCGATTGTGCTTATCTGTTCAGTCATCACTTTTATTGTTTGGGCTATTTTTGGACCTTCTCCCGCCATGGCTTTTGCCATCGTTAACGCTATCGCGGTACTCATCATAGCTTGCCCTTGTGCGCTCGGTCTAGCAACCCCCATGTCTATTATGGTTGGTACCGGTAAAGGCGCACAAAATGGCGTGCTTATCAAAAACGCTGAAGCGTTAGAGAGTATGGAAAAAGTCGATACCATTGTCGTTGACAAAACCGGAACGCTGACTGCTGGCAAGCCTGAATTAACGGCAATCGATGCGCTGGCAGACCAAGATGAAAATGAGTTTTTAGCGCTCGTAGCCGCTGTAGAAAGCGCTAGCGAGCATCCTTTAGCAGAAGCTATCGTTAGAGCTGCTGAGGACAAATCGCTTACTATTCCTAAAGCCAGTGATTTCAATTCAACAACTGGTGAAGGTGTACAAGCCATAGTCAATGGCAAGCAAGTCGCTATCGGTAACTCAAAACTGATGCAGAGCTTAAATAGTTTCGATAAAGAGCTATCAGGCAAAGCCGATATTCGCAGAAAAGAAGGCGAAACGGTGATGTTTGTGGCGATAGATGGTAAAGCCGCTGGTCTGGTTTCAGTCGCTGATCCGATCAAGCCCAGCACTGCCGATGCCATAAAATTGCTACATGACGCCGGATTAAAAGTTGTCATGTTAACCGGTGACAACGAAAAAACTGCAGCGGCCGTCGCCAATAAATTAGGCATTGACGAAGTACACGCTGACGTCTCACCCGAGGATAAAAACCGCATCGTCAAAGAGATGCAAGATAACGGTCAATTGGTAGCTATGGCAGGAGACGGTATTAATGACGCGCCTGCACTAGCGCAGGCTAATGTCGGTATCGCTATGGGTACTGGTACTGATGTAGCGATGGAGAGTGCCAGTATTACTCTAGTCAAGGGCGATCTAATGGGCATTGCTAAAGCCTATAAGCTTAGCCATTCAACCATGCGTAATATCAGACAAAACTTGTTTTTTGCCTTTATCTATAACGCTATTGGTATACCGATTGCCGCGGGCGTATTGTATCCAGCTTTTGGGCTATTGCTAAGTCCAATGATCGCCGCAGCTGCGATGAGCTTATCGTCAGTGTCGGTGATTGGTAATGCGCTTAGATTGCGTCGGTTAGAGTTATGATGTAATACCATTCACAAAATTAGAGTAGCAAGGAAAATGTGTGCAAGTGCTACGCACTATAGACTAAACGAGTTTGACACGGCTAATCGTACGTTTTGTGAATGGTGTAATGACACGCCCTAGTGCGCTTGGTTTATCTCATAAGCACTCGGCTCTCGTAATATAACTATCGGAACTGTCTGTTCTGCTGTCCAACGAATAAGTCCCATATTTGAAAATTGCTCAAGCCATCCCTTCATCGGCCAATGCAGCCATTTCTCATAAAAGCGATTGGCAGAGGACTTATGGATATTAAAATCCATACCAATTAAATACTTAGGATTCAGTTGTATACTTTGAAATTTGAAGCTACTTTAACAAGAGGTTCACTAAGCTTTTATTATGAGCAATGCCCTCAGCAACTTGTATGCTACTTTAAGATACGCATCCCTCAGGCTTAGACATCGAGCGCCACAACATATCAAATAGGGCATCAAAATTTGCATTTAGCGGCGTATCTGCTTGACGAATATTCTGCATAATGCCAAGTCGACTGACAAACCCCATAAACACATCAAATAAAATATGTAGTGGTACCGTATCAACGAGTACTCCTCGCTTTTGACCATCTTCTAATACACTCAAAAACGCGTTAATAAGCTCTTTATTCTTATAAATAGCAATGTTATGAAAACGCGCTATCGATACTTTAGATAGCACCATCACAGCGTCAGGCTGAGTATCTACAAAATCAAGACATACCCACAATGTCTTGCGTAAGCGATCCTCCACACTGTCAATACCTTGTAGGTGATCCATCATTCTCGCCGCCAACCTTCCCAGCACCAAGTCCATAATAGTGTAGAGCACCGTTTGTTTATCACCAAAATACTTATAGAGCGTTTGCAGCGACACGTTTGCCGCATTGGCAATCTGTATCATAGTGATATCGCTTGCATCATGACCTGCAAATAACTGGCGCACCGCTTTTTCTATTTTGTCTAAAGTAGCGGGTCGCATATCGGATAAAGGAGTCAAGGATGAGGGCTTACTCTGAGCCTCTTTTTTGGCAACGGTACTATTGGTTTTACTATTAGTCTTAGCATGAGTCTTGCTAACTCTATGATTAGAGTCAGCATCAGCACTGAGTTTTGGCTTTGAGCGAGTGGTTTTCATAGCTTATGGTTCCTTTATGGTAGTAGCTTTTGGATGGTTTTAGAGTTTATCGTAAATCAATAAAGATAATATATATTACCATTATAAAATAATTGATTGCACAAGTTGTATTAATTTTCTAATATAATAGCCATATGTATTAATGTTTAATTAGATTATAAGTATTTTATATAAAGGTAATATTTATTACCATTTTTTTATAAATACAATATAGCTGTTATTTTCCAACTCTATTTATCATCTGCAAAAAGGGATTTTTTATGACTGAGACTGCCTACATTTATGAGTCACTTCGCACACCACGTGGCAAAGGAAAAAAAGGTGGTTCGCTTTATCAAGCGCCGCCTATTTGGCTAGTTCGTACCTTGTTAAAGAAGATGCAGCAGCGTCATCACTTAGACACCAGCTTAGTTGATGATGTGGTGCTGGGCTGTGTAACTCCAGTTGGCGAACAAGGTTCTGATATTGCCCGTATTGCGGTCATTGATGCAGGCTGGGATCAGAGTGTCGCAGGCTTAACTTTATCTCGGTTTTGTGCGTCCGGTCTGGAGTCGATCAATCTTGCCGCTGCCAAAGTCATGTCAGGTATGGAGGATATGGTGGTCGCAGGTGGCGTTGAATCAATGAGTCGTGTCCCGATGGGCTCTGATGGTGGTGCGTGGTATATGGATCCACGCGTCAACGAGGCGACACACTTTGTTCCGCAAGGCGTTGGTGCAGATACCATAGCGACGTTGAAAGGTTTCAGTCGTACTGATGTCGACGAATTTGCCACCGAGTCGCACCGCCGTGCCGCTGCGGCGTGGGAACAAGGCTACTATGATAAATCAGTCGTCCCTGTTACTGACATGAATGGCATGCTGTTGTTAGACAAAGATGAAACCATTCGTCCAAACACAGATGTAGCCACTTTAGCTGGGCTTAATCCTTCTTTTGTTATGCCGGGAAAAATGGGTTTTGATAGCGTTATATTAGATAGATACACCACCATTGAACACGTCAACCACGTCCATCACGCGGGTAACTCGTCAGGCATTGTTGATGGCGCTGCGCTCTGTTTAGTCGGTAGCGCTGCTGCTGGCAAAAAGGCCGGTCTAAAACCTCGTGCCAAAATCACCATGGCTTCAGTCATTGGCTCGGAACCTGCCATCATGCTGACGGGTCCAACGCCTGCCTGTCAAAAAGCCCTTGATAAAGCTGGCATGCAAGCCTCGGATATTGACCTTTGGGAGATTAATGAAGCCTTTGCTGCCGTACCACTCAATACTGCCAACGACTTTGGCATCTCACTTGATATTGTCAACGTCAATGGTGGCGCTATCGCGATGGGTCATCCCCTTGGCGCGACAGGCGCGATGCTTATGACGACGGTACTTGACGAATTAGAACGTCGCGACTTGAAAACAGCGATGATCACCTTGTGCGTAGGCGGTGGTATGGGCATTGCGACTATCATTGAGCGCGTCTAGCACTGATAGGTTTTTAATGATTGTCATTAGTTTTTAGTGATTAAAGCGACATACAATAATATAAGAAGGACTTAATATGAGCACAAATAGCGTAGATGCCATCAATGCATTGAACCACTTTTCTGCCGAATCTGATAATGGAATTATCACTGTTATTATCGATCAAGCAGATCGTAAAATGAATGTCATCGGTGATGGTTTTACAGACTCCTTTGCTAAGATGACCGATAGCTTTATCAACGATGCGTCTGCCAAAGGTTTGATTTTAACCTCTGGTAAAGAAACCTTTGTCGTTGGTGCCGATATTGACCAATTGGCTAGTATCCAAACCGCTGAGCAAGCATTTGACTTAGTAGAAGATCTTAAAGGTAGCTTACGTAAACTTGAAATATCAGGAAAACCTGTCGCCGCCGCCATAACTGGAACGGCACTTGGCGGTGGCTTAGAGCTAGCATTGGCTTGTCATTATCGTATAGTGATTGATTCTCCTAAAACCAAGCTGGGTCTACCTGAGGTTAAGTTGGGTCTGTTGCCGGGCGGCGGTGGTACTCAGCGTTTACCGCGCTTGGTTGGTATTCAAGTAGCATTAGAGCTCATGACTCAAGGTAAAGAGCTGCGTCCAGCTGCTGCTAAAGACATGGGTCTGATTGATGCCGTGGCCACTGATCAAGCAGATATGCTAAAGCAGGCCAAAGACTGGATCAAAGCCAATCCTACTGCGCAGCAACCGTGGGATAAAAAAGGCTTTAAGATTCCAGGTGGTGATAGCAAAAACCCTAAAATAGTACCGATATTTTCTATTGCTCCTGCGATGGCCAATCAAAAATCACATGGCAATTATCCGGCCATCACCCACATTATGTCTTGCGTGTTTGAAGGCTGTTTGGTTGATATCGATACCGGTCTTGAGATTGAGTCACGCTACTTTGTCGCCTGTGTGCTCTCAGCTGAATCCAAAAATATGATTAATACCCTTTGGACACAGCTTAATAGCATCAAAAAAGGCCAATCACGACCTGAGGGTTTTGAGCGCTATAAAACTAAAAAGGTCGGTATTCTTGGTGCTGGCATGATGGGGGCAGGTATCGCTTATGTCTCAGCCAAAGCAGGCATGGAAGTGGTTCTTTTAGATACGGCGATCGAAGGTGCTGAAAAAGGCAAAAATTATTCTACTAAGTTGTTAGATAAGGCTATCAGCCGTGGTCGCTCAAACGAGGACAAAAAACAAGCGTTATTAGATAAAATCAAAACGACAGTTTCTTATGATGATCTAGAAGGCTGTGATTTAATTATCGAAGCGGTCTTCGAAGATGTAGATGTTAAAGCAGAATGTACTCGTAAGTCTGAAGCAGTGATACCAGAAACTGCTGTTTATGCCTCAAATACATCGACGCTACCTATTACTGAACTTGCGAAAGCGAGCACACGTCCAAACCAGTTCATTGGCCTGCATTTCTTCTCGCCAGTCGATAAGATGCCGTTGGTTGAGATTATCGTTGGTGAAGATACGGATGATGCAACCTTAGCCAAAGCCTTTGATTATGTCGGTCAAATTGCTAAGACGCCAATCGTCGTTAACGATAGCCGCGGTTTTTACACCTCTCGTGTATTCGGTACTTATGTCTCAGAAGGTATTGCAATGTTAAGTGAAGGCATACATCCGCGCAGCATCGAAGTGGCCGGTATGAAATCTGGCATGCCGGTGCCGCCACTGGCACTGCAAGATGAAGTATCGCTCAGTCTATCCTTACATGTGATGCAACAAGCTAAGCGGGCACTAGAAGCTGAAGGTAAAACGTTCACGCCACACCCTGCAATGCCAGTGGTTGAAAAAATGGTTAATGAGCTTGGCCGTGAAGGGAAGAAGGTCGCTAAAGGCTTCTATGATTACCCTGAAAATGCTGAAAAACGCTTATGGCCTGAGCTCACTGAGCTATATCCAACTAAAGACGAGCAACCATCGCAGCAAGACTTGGTAGACCGTTTATTATACGTTCAAGCTAATGAGACCGCGAAATGCTTCGAGGAAAATGTCGTACGTACCGTGGCGGATGCCAACATCGGCTCTATCTTTGGCTGGGGTTTTGCACCTAACCAAGGCGGTACGTTGCAGTTCATCAACTCAGTAGGTGTCGACAAATTTGTAGAGCATAGCCGCGAGCTTGCTAGCAAGTATGGTGAGCGTTTTGAACCGGCTCAAATTCTAGTAGATATGGCAGAAAAGGGTGAGGAGTTTGTAGATGGCTAATTCACCTCACTCTATGACAGATTGCTTAGATGGTTTGCGCGTCGTTGATTTGACACGCAATCTGCCAGGACCTTTTGCCACTAGACTGCTTGCAGACTTAGGTGCTGAGGTTATCAAGATTGAGCCCAAAAATGGAGATCCTGCGCGTGCATTGGGTGATTTGTTTACCGCGCTCAATCACGGTAAGACGATTGAGAAAGTTGACTTTCGTGACCCTAAAGGTATTGAAGCTATCAAAGCGCATCTTAAAGATGCGGATGTGATGATCGACAGCTTCCGCCCTGAAGTGCTTGAGGGTATGGGTTTAGATGCCAAAACCTTACATGCTCTTAACCCAAAGCTGGTCATGGTTTCAATCACGGGTTATGGCGTCGCTGATGGAATGTCTGACGACAGTAACGACTCTCAAATTAAGCCGCATATTAAACATAATTGGGCTAACAAAGCTGGTCACGACATCAACTTTATGGCGATGAGCGGCGTGCTTGACCAGCTCAAGACTGCCGCTGGCGAACAGGCCATGCCTAATATCCAGTTTGCTGATTTGGCAGGCGGTAGTGACACGGCAGTGATTGCCCTTTTGGCCGGCGTATTTTCAGCACAGCGTACCGGAAAAGGTCGTCACGTTGCGGTCAGTATGACGCACAGCTTATATCAGCATATGGTCATGCCTAAAGCGACTGGGAAGCTGGTAAAAAGCTTCACTGGTAAAAATCCAAAGCCGCAACATGATTTTTTAGGAGGCTTACTGCCTTGTTATCGTTTATACAAAACAGCCGACGAGCGTTATATGGCAGTAGGTTCGCTAGAGTTGAAGTTTTGGCAAGGTTTATGTGACGTTTTAGAATTGCCTGAGCTCAAAACCAAACACTGGCAAATGGGCGTCATGCCGAATACCACAGACAGTCAAGAAGCAGCTCAAGTGGTCGCTGATACCTTTGCCAGCCAGCCGCTTGCTTACTGGCAGCAGATTTTTGAGTCAGCAGATGTTTGCGTTACTCCGGTGTTGACGTTGGAGGAAGCTCGCGTGCATCCTTTATTTGCCCATCAAGATGAACATAGTGCGACACCAGGTTGGCAGTAAAGCATAGTCAGTCCTATATAAATCAGATACGGTGTCAGGCTCGCTTAGTCTACTATTTATAGTACTTTTACTCGCCTTCCTTGTATCCAAATTATATTGAACTGACTATAGCTTATCGAGTTAACCATCAATGATAAAAAACCAAGGAAGGTTTATTATGAAAAAGGTTTGGCTAGAGAATTATCCTAAAGGCGTCGTAGCTGATGTCTCAGCGACCAACCAATCCCTTTTAGAGCTATTTGAGCGCTCTTTTGCAAAATTTTCTCAAGATGAGCTGATCACCAATATGGGCGTGACTTATACCTACGCTCAGGTTGATGAGGCATCAAAAGTGGTTGCCGCTTGGATACAAAACCTAGGTCTTAAGCAAGGATCGGTGATTGCCATTATGATGCCTAATGTCAATCAGTATCTGCCTATCGTTATTGGTGCACTGCGAGCAGGTATGGTCATTACCTTGGTCAACCCGCTATACACAGCTCGAGAGCTTGAGTACCAACTTAATGACTCTGATTGTAAAGCCATCTTCATTTTGACGCCTTTTTGCGCAACGCTTGAAAAAATAGTCGGGGAAACGGGTATAAAAACCGTTGTGTGTAGCGATGTCGGCGATATGTTAGGCACTGTCAAAGGTAAAATCGTTGATTTGGCGGCCAAGTATGTCAAAAAATCGGTTCCAGCCCACACGCTTAAAACCAATAGCCAGTATAAAGTCTACGCCTATAAGTCCATCTTGAAAAAGGGTAAAGATATGAGCTATACCCGCCCTCAAGTTGGTGCTAAAGATGTGGCGTTGTTGACCTATACAGGTGGTACGACAGGTAAGGCTAAGGGTATTATTATCAGCCATCACAACATAGAGATTGCAACCATGCAGTATGAGGCTTGGTTTCAACCTATTTATGATGGAGTGACTAGCAAGGAGCAAATAAATACTATCGTTGCTTTGCCTCTATACCATATATTTGCTTTTGTAATCTCTATGGTAGGTGTCAGATTGGGTCAGCACCTGATGCTAATTACCAATCCGCGTGATATCGATGGTTTTATCAAAACACTCAAATCGCGTCCATTCCATCTTTTACCCGCAGTAAACACTTTATTTCAAGCGTTAATGGCGCATCCTCAGTTTAAAACCATTGATTTCTCTGAGCTAAAACTGTCTGTTGCTGGTGGTATGGCAGCGACGCCAGAAACGGCTAAAAAGTGGCTTAAAGCAACGGGTCATCCTATCTTAGAAGGTTGGGGTATGTCAGAGACCATGGGCGTAGGCACCGCCAATCCTTTTACCAATAAGGAGTTTAACGGTAGCATCGGCATGCCATTACCCGGTATAGATATCAGCATCCGTGATGAAGCTGGAAACGTTCTACAGTTAGGAGATGTAGGAGAGCTCTGTATCAAAGGCGATAATGTCATCTCTAGTTATCACAATATCGACAATGCGGGATTTTTCACCGCTGATGGTTACCTCAAAACAGGTGATATCGGCACTATGGATGATAAAGGCTACGTAAAAATATTCGATCGCAAAAAAGATATGATTATTGTGAGTGGTTTTAATGTTTATCCCAATGAAGTCGAAAATGTCATTGAAGCACATCCCAAGGTGGCTGAATGTTCGGTGGTCGGCGTTGATAGTGAATCACAAGGTCAATCAGTCAAAGCCTACGTGGTAAAGTCGGATTCTAGTGTCACGGAGGAAGAGATTAAAGCGTTTTGTAAAGAAAGCTTGGCAGGCTATAAATGTCCTCGTGACATTGAGTTTATCACCGAGTTGCCCAAGTCAACGGTTGGTAAAATACTGCGTCATGAACTGCGAAAAAAAGCCAATGAGGCGGCTTAAGATATAGTTTTTAGGGTAATTTTAATTACCGATATAACTGACTATTATTTTAATTGTTACTTGACTATAAGGGTGATCTTAACAAATAATAGGTCTTGCTAAGCAATAAGGATGTTATTTATGGTAATTTAAATTACCTATGATAAATATATAGTTTTTAAGATAAATACTTCTTACTTTTATCATAAAGAGTAAGAAGGGTGCTTTGCCTAAATAGTGGTTTTTTATAAACCTTATACCAACTCAAATTTAATAAACTATCAAGGAAGGTTTTATGGCTATCGCCTGTTTTAAACCGAAATGGATGGACGAAGAGATTGAGATGCTGCACGAGAGTGCGCTAAAACTTTTTAAAGATTGGGAGCAGCATGACGAAAAGTGGCGTGAAAGTGGCATGCTGGATCGCGAAGCGTGGTTAGAAGCTGGCGAAATGGGCTTTTTATGTGCCTCTATGCCAGAAGAGTATGGCGGAGCAGGCGGTGACTTTCGTCATGAAGCGGCATTAATTTATGCTCAGGCAGAAGCCAACCAAGCCGGGTTTGGCGGCTTTTTGCATTCAGGAATCGTAGCGCCTTATATCTTGCATCACGGAACAGAGGCGCAAAAGCAGAAATGGCTACCGAAGATGGCGACCGGTGAGCTTATTGGCGCTATTGCTATGACTGAGCCGGGTACAGGCTCTGATTTGCAAAACATCAAAACCTTTGCCGTCAAGGATGGTGATGACTATATTATCAATGGCTCAAAGACTTTTATTACCAATGGTCAATTAGGCAACTTAATCATCGTTGCTTGTAAAACGGATAGAGATCAGGGTGCTAAAGGCGTCTCGCTAATTGTGGTGGAAACCGACAATGCCCCAGGATTTGAGCGCGGTAAAAAGCTGAAAAAGCTAGGTTTGGCTTCACAAGATACCTCAGAGCTATTCTTTAGCAATATGCGTGTGCCGCAAACGAATTTGCTCGGTACCGTTGAAGGTATGGGTTTTATGCAGTTGATGCAAGAGTTACCGCAGGAACGCTTGATCGTAGCATTGGCAGGTATTGGCGCTATGAAACTAGCACTAGATTTGACCATTGACTATACCAAAGAACGTACTGCTTTTGGCAAACCAGTCTGGGGCTTTCAAAATACTCGTTTTAAACTGGCTGAGTGTAACAGTCATTATATCGCCGCAAGTGCGCTATGTGATGCCGCTATAGAAGCGTTGTTAGACAAAAAGCTTACTGTACAACATGCTGCATTAATTAAGTATTGGGTGACTGAAAAGCAATGTATCGTCATGGATGAATGCGTGCAATTATTTGGTGGCTATGGCTATATGATGGAATATCCTATCGCTCGACTCTATGCCGATGCACGGGTACAAAAAATCTATGGCGGCACCAATGAGATTATGAAGGAGCTTGCGGCACGTTTCATGTAAAAGTGGTTTGGTAAAACCACCTGATTTATATAGGTCAGGTGTCGGCAATTACCTTTTTTTGGGTGTTATGAACATACTTGTCATTTTGAATTTTTAACCTTTGATGAGTTTGCTAAATGAGATAACATCCAACTATTCAGAACGAACTTTCAAGGAGGAAAGTATGCTCGGACAAATGATGCACCGTCCATTGCTGATTAGTCATTTAATTGAACGTGCAGCCAAATATCATGGCGATACCCCAATTATCTCGCGTGAGACGGATGGTAGTACCACTCATTTGGATTGGAAACCCATACATAGTAATAGTAAGCGTCTGGCTAATACTTTAGTGAAGAGTTAGCGCTTGAGCCCGATGGTTGGTTCGATACAGGCGATATTGCAACCATCAACGAAGACGGGTATTTAAGAATTCGAGATCGTGCCAAAGACTTAATCAAGTCGGGTGGTGAGTGGATATCATCAGTAGAGCTAGAAGATATTGCTATGTCGTATCCTTCGGTAGCTATGGCAGCGGTTATTGGCGCCACACATCCGAAATGGGATGAACGTCCGATTATCATTACCCAATTGGCGGTTGGCGAGCAGGTAAGTGAAGAGGCGCTAATCGCTCATTATGAAGGTAAGGTAGCAAAATGGCAGCTTCCTAATGCTGTCATCTTTGTAGAAGCGGTTCCATTAAATGGTACTGGAAAAATGCTCAAAAAAGACTTGCGCGAGCAGTATGGTAATTACCTTATTGAGCGCAATTTAATCGATTAAATAAGCAATATTAAGACTTTTGTCTAAAAATAGAAAAGCTGTTGACCCTACAAAGTACTCAGGGTCAACAGCTTTTTTTAAAATGGATTTTAGGTAGTTCACTAGCTTATATAGCCCTAAATTGACCGATAAGACGCTTTGAGTAGTAGGGAGGAAATCATAGGTTTTTCAATTACAATAAATAGTGCTCTTGAACATATGCCACACACAGCTCATAAAAAGTTTGGGCTGGCGGGGAGATAGTTTTATTCGCCAGTTTAAATATACCGATTTGTCTGTTTAAAGAGGGATCAAGTAAACTTATCCAAACCAGCTCAGGCTCGTTAGAAGGAAAGGCAAGTTTCGGTAGGGTAGTGACACCTAAATCATTTCTTAATAATGAGAATAGGGAGGTTATGTTTTCTACCGTGTAGCGAGCTTTACGATTAAGGGCTTCAGCAGGTGTGTTTTCAAGTAGCTTACAAGTGCCATTATAGATAAATGGCTGCGTTAAGAGCTGTTGCCATTTTAGCCCTTTTTGCACTTCAGTTTTTGACGACTTTGATAGCTGCTCTGATAAACGGTTTAGCTCATTGCTTTTCAGGCAGACCACACCGATGGGGTCTGATATGAGCGGAGTAAAATCAATATCCGCTTGATTGATACTCGTACAGTTGCCTAATGCTAAATCAACTTCTCCTGTCAGCAAGCGATTTGCCACACCCACCGCATTATCATCTATCAAGACGACTTCGATATCCGGAAATTTTTTTGAATAGGCGACCAAGACGCTAGGCAGTAGCTTAGTCACCAATGATGGCACGCTGGCAATCCTTATCTTTCCTTTATCCCCTGAGGCGATTGCTTGTAAATCATCTTCTAATCCTTGATAAACACTAAGGAACTGCTGAATTTTGGGTACACAGCTTTCTCCAAAACTTGTCAACACCGCTTTATTTCCGACTTCAAATAAACGCTGATTCAGCGTCTTCTCTAACTCCTTTATAGATGCTGATATGGCTGCTTGCGAGCGACTGGCACGATTGGCGGCCGCGCGAAAGCCGCCTTCTTCTACTACAAATAAAAAATGTCTTAACTGCTGCAGTTTCATAGTGGTTAGCACCTTTATGCTTGCTGATATCTCGAAAAAACATGATGGCTTCAAGTGATAGATTAAATCTATCATATTTAATATTTAATTGGTTAGATTTATCATATTTAAATAGGTAGCATAAGGGTTAGAAAGTAAAGGATTGATGCAACCATCTACTTAAAGGATATAAGAAATGACTACCCACTCAACCAAACAAGCCGTAAAAACCTCGCTATATGCCTCTAAGTCGCCACTTGAGTGGGCAGTGACTAATAATGGCACCTTATATACTGCGCAAATCCCTATTGATGAAAATGGTGAGGTGGTCGCAGGTGGTATCGAAGCCCAAACTCGCCAAACACTTGATAATTTAAAGCATACCCTAGAATGTGCTAATACTAATATGGACTCGGTATTACAGGTATTAATTTATGTCACTGACCGCGACTATCTAAAAGTGGTCAATCAGGTTTATGCTGAATACTTCACCGCGCCTTTCCCAAATCGCGCTGCTTTAGTAATATCAGGATTGGCGCGTGAAGAAATGTTGGTCGAGCTAGTTGTTTATGCGGCTGTACCTTAGGCTTTCATTTGTAATTTTCTATTTATTTTATGACCCAAATCTATTGTATTCTTTATTTAAATAAACTCACTAAAAATTGTTATTAAGGATGTTCTTATGTCAACTCAAGTAACTCAACAAGACCCACAACGCTCACTTTATATCAACGGTGAATGGCAAGCAGGTAGCGATACGATTTCTAATATTAACCCATCTGATGTTACGGAAACCATCGGTGAGTTTGCTCAAGCCAGCAGTGACCAAGTACAAGATGCTATTGCAGCTGCGCGCCTTGCCCAGCCAAAATGGGAAAAGACGCCCATAGAAAAAAAGCAGTCAATTCTACAAGCCATTGGCGATGAGATGATTGCGCGTTGTGATGAGCTAGGTACTTTGCTATCACGCGAAGAAGGCAAACCGTTTGCGGAAGGTCGAGGCGAGATTTATCGCGCTGGTCAATTCTTTCATTATTATGCCGCTGAAGTATTACGCCAAATGGGCGACCTTGCTGACTCGGTACGTCCTGGGGTGAAAGTCGAGGTAACCCGTGAAGCGGTCGGAGTCGTCGCTATCATTTCTCCTTGGAACTTCCCAACTGCTACCGCTGTCTGGAAAATTGCACCAGCGTTAGCCTATGGTAATAGCGTCATTTGGAAGCCTGCGAATCTAACGCCAGCCAGTGCGGTGGCGTTGGCAGAAATTATTCACCGTCAAGGATTGCCAGAAGGCACGTTTAACTTGGTACTTGGTGGCGGCTCATCAGTTGGTGATGCGTTGATTAATTCAAAAGACATCGATGCGGTCAGCTTTACTGGCTCAGTCGCGACTGGTCGTAAAGTTGCGGCGGCAACCGCACCAAACTTTGTCCGTTGCCAGTTAGAGATGGGCAGTAAAAATGCCTTGGTCATCGCTGACGATGCTGATTTGCAAGTGGCTATTGATGCTGCCGTTGCTGGCGCGTTCGGTGGGTCGGGTCAGAAATGTACCGCCTCTTCACGTCTGATTGTGATGGACGGTATTCATGATGCTTTCGTTGATGGCGTTATTGCAAAAATGAAAACCTTAAAAGTCGGTCATGCGCTTGATGACGGTATCTTTATGGGTCCAATCGTTGATGACAAGCAGCTTGCGTCTAACATGGATTGGATTGAAAAAGCCAAGCAAGTTGGTGCCAATTTAGCCTTTGGTGGCGAGCGTTTAGACATGCCGCATGACGGTTATTATATGTCGCCTACCTTATTTACCGAAACTGATAATAGCTGGGACGTTAACCAAGAAGAAGTATTTGCGCCGCTTGCTTGCGTCATGCGTGTGCAGAACTTGGAAGAAGCGATTGCTATGACCAATGACACCCGTTTTGGCTTAACTGGCGGCATTATTACCCAAAGCTTGCGTAATAGCGCGATGTTTAAAGAACAAGTCCAAGCAGGCTGCGTGATGGTCAATCTAGCAACGGCGGGTACGGATTATCATGTGCCATTCGGTGGTCGTAAAGAATCAAGCTTCGGTCCACGCGAACAAGGAACGTATGCCAAAGAGTTTTATACCATCGTTAAAACTGCTTATCAGAAAGCGTACTAGAAACGGATTAAAAGGATGCTAGCCGCAGTTAATTGATTAATTAATTAAACATGGTGCAACTGGTTAAACCTGCGCCGAGCGGCTACTTACAAAAGCATAAAAGGAGTTTGAGATGTACCAAGATCATATCATCATTGACGGATTACAGTATAGCCATTGGGATCGTGATTATTTCAAGATGCTACAAGCCAGTGGTATCGATGCGGTACACGCCACCTTGGTCTATCACGAGGATGCGCGCCAAACCCTAACGCGCTTTGCTGAGTGGAATGCACGCTTTGAGCAAAATAGCGATCTGATTTTGCCCGTGTATTCAGTCGCAGATATTGAGACTGCTAAGCAACAAGGCAAAGTGGGTATCTTCTTTGGCGCGCAAAACTGCTCGCCTATCGATGATGAGATTGGTTTGATTAGTGTCATGCGCCGCTTAGGTTTATTGATTATGCAATTGACTTATAATAATCAAAGCTTACTAGCGACGGGTTGTTACGAGCAAAATGATTCTGGCGTAACGCGTTTCGGTCAACAAGCAATCGCTGAGATGAACCGAGTCGGTATGATTATTGATATGTCGCATAGCGCGGAGCAGTCAACGCTTGAGGCCATTGAGATATCAAGCCGTCCAATCTGTATCAGTCATGCCAATCCGAGTACTGCCCATGAGGCGCTGCGCAATAAATCCGATACTGTCATTAGTGCTTTAACCAAAGCTGGCGGGCTGTTAGGTTTCAGCTTATACCCGTTTCATCTGCCAAATGGTAGCGCCTGTACGCTCAATGACTTTTGTAGAATGATTGCTGATTGTGCTGATAAATATGGCGCCCAGCATTTAGCGATTGGTAGTGACTTATGTCTTAACCAACCGCAAGCCGTGCTTGAGTGGATGCGTAACGGTCGCTGGTCAAAGGCGATGGATTATGGTGAAGGTAATGCCAATAATTCAGGCTGGCCTGATACGCTGCCGTGGTTTGCTGGCAAAGACGGTATGGAAAATATCTATAACGGTCTATTGCAACATGGTTTCAATGATACAGACGCTGGCAAGATTATCGGTCAAAACTGGTTCGACTTTCTTGAGAGCGGTATAAAGCCTCTAGCTTAAATGTTTAAGCGGTATTTAGTGCGCTATGACGCTACATATTATTTGAATAATTAAAAGGTAAAGCAGGACAAGATAAGGTAAGAAAAGTAAGACTGTTTAGATAACTCTCTAATTTAAATGACACATCATTATGGAGCCACACCATGGCTGACTTAAAGGGATTTAATAGCAAGGATAATGGGCAAGGACGCTCTAATGATGCCGTTAAGATAGCGGATACTTCAGCCCATGCAGAAGCCTCATCCGATACGCTAGGGCTCAAAAACCCAGCATTTTGGTACAGTGGTGGTTTCATTATTATTTTTGTTCTCATGGCGATCTTTGCAGAAGAGCGCTTATCGAAAATAGTGGACTTGGGTTTTGTGTGGTCGGCTAAAGTTTTTGGTCCTTTTTGGCAAATCTTATTGTTAGCCACTTTTGTGATTGCGTTAGCAGTTGGCGCTGGTCGCACCGGAAGGGTCATTTTAGGCAATCTACCCAAGCCTGAAATGGACAACTTTAAATGGATGGCGATTCTATTTTGTACGCTACTTGCGGGTGGTGGAGTCTTTTGGGCAGCCGCTGAACCGATTGCTCACTTTGTGACAGCACCACCTCTCTACGGCGAATCTGCTGATATCCAACAACGTGCATTTAATGCTTTATCCCAGTCATTTATGCACTGGGGTTTTTTGGCGTGGTCGATTGTCGGTAGCTTGACCGCTATCGTGGTAATGCATTTGCATTATGACAAAGGCTTGCCACTTAAACCTCGTACGCTCCTGTATCCTATGTTTGGCGAACGTGTTCTACATGGTCAAACGGGCGCAATCATTGATGCCTGCTGTATTGTCGCGGTTGCTGCCGGTACGATTGGTCCCATTGGTTTTTTGGGACTGCAAACCAGCTATGCACTCAATACACTATTCGGTGTTCCTGATACGTTCGTTACCCAACTCGTTATTATCATCTTTGCCATTGCCCTTTATACCATCTCAGCCATTAGTGGGCTGGCTCGCGGTATGCAATTACTTAGTCGCTTTAACGTTATGTTGGCTGTAGCACTTATGGTCTTTATCTTGGTGTTTGGGCCAACCAATTTTATTGTTAATGGTTATATCCAAGGCGTTGGCACGATGGTGCATAACTTTATCCCGATGGCGACTTTTCGCGGTGATGAAGGCTGGCTCGGTGGCTGGACAGTATTCTTTTGGGGTTGGTTCTTGGGTTATGGACCGATGATGGCTATCTTTATTGCCCGTATCTCACGCGGTCGTACCATTCGCCAATTAATCACCACGGTTTGTATTATTGCTCCACTAGTGACCTGCTTTTGGTTCACGGTCGTTGGTGGCTCAGGTCTGGCGTTTGAGATTGCCAATCCGGGTAGTGTTAGTACCGCTTTTGAAGGTTTTAATCTACCGGGTGCTTTGTTGGCTGTCACTCAGCAGCTGCCATTCCCCTTAATTACCTCGCTATTATTTATTATTTTAACCATGGTCTTTATCGTCACAACCGGCGACTCAATGACCTATACCATCAGTGTTGTTATCAGTGGTGAGCGCGAGCCCAACGCTATGATCCGTACCTTTTGGGGCATTATGATGGGGGTAACGGCTATCGTTTTAATCTCGCTGGGTTCAGGTGGGGTGACAGCTTTGCAATCCTTTATCGTGATTACCGCGGTACCGGTGTCATTCGTTCTACTGCCATCATTATGGAACGGACCCAAGATTGCTCAGCAAATGGCACGCGATCAAGATCTTTATCGTCCTAACCGAGTTGAGACAGATCATAAAATTGCGGAAGAAAAGCTTGCTAGACAAAACACTACTAAAGAAATCGATTGAATGCGTCATGGATATAGCGGATAACCTATTTACGCATTGATGTCAGTATTTAAAAGTAGCAGATAAATTATTGGCTTAATATATTATTTAAGGTGAGAGTCATATGGAACATAGCTTATTAGGTAATAGTAACCCAAACAATGGAAAGCTAGCCAACGATAATTTAGACGCGGTCAGCTTTCGTACCCCAGATGTAGTGATGCAATCTGAGAGATTGGGCGCGATGCACCAAACGCGTATTAGCTTTGTGCGTACGCTCCTGCGTAAAATTGATAAAGAAAATTGGACGCTAACTAAGCATCTTTGGGGTTGCAAACAGTTAAATAAAACATATACAAACCTACCTATTTATTACTATAATAGATAGATTATATCTATAATATAGAGAGCAAGTTATGGGGAAACTGGTTAGTATTGGGGAGGCTGCCAAACATTTCGGGGTTGCTCAATCCACATTAAGACGTTGGGATGAGGATGGTACGTTAGTCGCCAAGCGAACCGAGAACGGGCATAGGCGATATGATTTAAGTGAAATCAGACCGCATTCCTTGAATACACCACCTAAATTAGACCGAAAAACCATTGCTTATGCTCGTGTGTCGAGTCGTGATCAAAAAGACGACTTACTTCGCCAGTCTCAAGTTTTGGAACTTTATTGTGCCAGGCAAGGCTGGACTTTTGAGACGATTACCGATCTTGGTAGTGGAATGAATTATAAAAAGAAAGGCTTAAAAAACCTGCTTGATGACATACTGAGCAATAAAGTTGAACGGCTGGTAATTACCCATAAAGACAGGCTTTTACGATTTGGTGCAGAACTGGTTTTCATGTTGTGTGAGGCTCGTGACGTTGAAGTGGTAATAATCAATCAAGGTGAAGAGTTGAGTTTTGAGCAAGAATTAGCCCAAGATGTATTGGAGATTATCACCGTATTTTCAGCGAGGCTATACGGCTCTCGCAGCAAGAAAAACCAACAATTAATAGAGGCGGTTAAAAAAGCATTATGATCCGTGGACACATTATCGAACTCAAGCCAAACAACGTACAGGCAAATCACCTTGCTCGTGCTTGTGGCGTGGCGAGAAAAGCCTACAACTGGGCTTTGCATGAGTGGCAGCGGCAGTATGCGCTTGACAAAGCGTACCGTGATGCGTGTTTGGCCGCAGGCGTTGAGGTTGATACTAAAAATCTAAACAAGCCCTCACAGGCGAAGCTCAGACGCGAATTGAACGCCATTAAGCGTGAATTATTCCCCTATATGCTGGAAGTGACCAAATGCGCTCCGCAGGCGGCAATCATGCAGTTGGGTGATGCTTATAACAACTTCTTTAAAGGCTTAGCGAAATACCCAACCGCTCGTAAAAAAGGCCGTGACGATAGATTCAGTTTATCCAACGACCAATTTGCCATTAAAGGTAAATCCATTCGTATCCCAAACTTGGGCTGGGTTCGCTTAAAAGAAGCTTTACGTTTTGACGGCAAGATCATGTCAGCCACCGTCTCTAAACGTGGCGGTAAGTGGTTTGTTAGTGTGGCTGTTGAAATACAAAAAGCTGTAATTCCTACTAAAAAGACAGGTAAAAGCGTTGGTGTTGATCTTGGTATTACCGACTTACTGGTTTTATCAGACGGCACTAAAATTAAAGCGCCAAAACCACTTCAAGCAAACCTTAAAAAACTAAGAACGCTAAACAAAGCGCTCAGTCGCACTAAAAAAGGCAGTAAAAACAGAGAAAAAGCGAAAACCAAGCTCTCTCGTTTGCACTATAAGATCAGGTGTATTAGGCAAGATTCTCTCCATCAAATCACAACAAGTCTGGTTAATGAGTTCGATGTGATTGCGATTGAGGATTTGAATGTCAAAGGTATGGTTAAGAACAGGCGGCTATCAAGAGCTATCAGTGACTTGGGTTTCTTTGAGTTTAAGCGACAGCTTATCTACAAAGCCACTGAGCAAGGCAAGGTTGTGAAATCAGTCGGACCCTTCTACCCAAGCTCAAAAACCTGTTCAAACTGCAATCATATCCTTGGTAAAGATGAGCTAACATTGAAAATGCGTGAGTGGTTGTGCCCTAACTGTCAGGTTTCTCATGACCGTGACCTCAACGCCAGCATCAATATTTTAAATAACGCGACTGTTATTTTAACAGCTGCATAATCCTGTTTATTGGACGGTGAGTTCCATCGCCAATTAAAAAAGTCTGTGGAGTCGTGGTCAGTCTAAATCTCAAATGAGAAATAGCGCGTGACAATGAAGCAGAAAGAAAACGTCAAACCTATCTAATAGTCAATATTGGCTAGGTTTGAGTAAGATTTTTGGAACGGTTTGGATGACAATGGCTACGGACAAGTTATCTATCGTTTGCAAACGCCGGAGCACGTTTATCACTTGGTGGTGTTTTGCAATCAGATTGCCGATGAAGAACGCAATGATCGCGTGATTGCGCAAAAGTGGGATGTGACATTTGCTTTGGTTTATGGCGAAATTGGCGATGAGCTATTGGCAAACCTAAAAGCTAACGTGCCGCTACAAGAAGCCGGTCGCAACTCAAACATGGTGATGGTGCTGGCACGGGCTAATAAAAGCGTGCGAGTCTTTGAGCATATTGTCAGTGCGCTTGCCGATGGACAGCAACCTGATTTGGACGTACTGGCGCAAGTCGGTTATATCCTGCGCACCACTGCGGTTTATGGCAATGGTAAGTTTGGTATTTTTGACTTTAAACCACTCGATCATAGCGAAGACTTCAACCAATCATTTCGTGCGCAAATGTGTGCGGTGTATTTGCTTCGAGAGTTTAGCCTCGACTGGGTCGATTATTTGGCTAAGAAAAAAGGTGGCGATAAGGCAGTCAGCCTACACCCAGAGATTAAGCAATATTTGGGTATTGGTAATGCCACTGGTTTGGGTATGGCGCCTTATTTAATCAATCATCCTTGTGTCGTTGATCAGTGGCTAAGTACTCGCGAAGGGGCGTTACAAGCGGTATTGGTTTGTGATATTGAGCATCAAGCGGATAATAATAAGATACAGCAGTTCTCAAGCTTAATGAATCGTGCTATTCAGCATTTTTCTGAAGTAGTTACTATCAATGAGCCACAAATTATTATCAATAACATCATTGTGCAGGAATTAACGAGCCTACAAAACAATCTCACATCTGAGCTCAAAAAGTGTAAAACATGGGCTGATTTTTTACAGCGCAATGATCATTTAATTTTTGAGAGTCAAGAGGTTATTATCTCTTGCTTGATGGAGCTTTATCCTGATCTTGTAGATGAGTTTGCAGGGCAAGTAAACGCTGATGAGACCATGTCACTGCCCAGTGGCAAAGTCCTTCAAGACTTAATTGAGGTTTTAGAGGCGCGTTATCAGTGGGCAATCAACATTGATTTTGCTGCAGAAGAAAATGTCTATTGGTTTTGGTATCGCTCTGAGGATAAAGAAGAGCCGAGAATGGGCGTGCGTGGACAAGAGCGTGGCGATGATAAAGAGTTCTTGCTCGATATTGGCAGACAAGCGAATACTTTGTATTTAGCGTTACAGCAGGCAAATCCACAACAGTTGCTATCAGAATTTATCTTAACCCAGCCAAAATATCGCACCATCGCCCGTCGTGTTTGGACGATGGGTCATAAGAAGATGGGCGATATTCAGATTAACGTATTGCAAAAAACCGCATTACCGATGCATTTATTGCGCTGTAAATTGTCTATGTTTGGTGCAACTAAGTTTGATCCACGTTCAGATCGCTGGGTGCGTGTGACCTTGTTCCAAGGTGCGCCGTTATTCAATGATGTGCATAGTGATGAATGGCTATTTCCTCTTTTACCAAAAATAAATGAGTTGACCACCTTACCGTTAACTGCCCAATAAGGAGTATTGAGACATGATTGTATCGCATAATGAAATCGTGACCATGGTGAATAAAGCCTTTTTGGGGTTGCAACGTGAGGTGGGTGAGGCAGATCTTATTGCTTCTATGGTAGCGGAGCTACAGATGGCTGGACTCAATGGTATTTTACATTTTAATAATGCCAGTCCTTTTATACTGTCCGAACGTGATGTGGCCATTGATATCGTTCATCAAACTGAGGAAGAGCTCATCTTAGATCTGCATGGCAGCAGTCTGGTCTGTCATTTACCGGTGGTGATGGACTACGCCATTGAAAAAATGGGCAATCGTGAGCATTTCAGAATCTACTTGCGTAACTGTCATAACCGCTGGCTGGCTTATAGCGAACTGGTAACTCTTGCGGCAAAAGGCATCGCTTGTCTGGCTAAGTGGGATAATGGCAGCGCCCCTAAGCACACCATCTTTACTTTGGATAAAAGGTTTGTCTATCCTGATTTATATTTCTTTAATGAGGGGCAGGAGAATTATAATACCAATGATATGGTAATTGAGCTTGCGACCTCTAATTTTGATATTGAACAAGATATTCAGTATTTTGACCATAAAATATCAACGGATGAGCTGTTCGAAACCCATCAGCGCGCTTGGAAAGAAGGCGTTTATGTCGACGATGAGCAATGGGCAATACTTAAGAAAAGTGCTGCGGCGATATTGGTTGAAAATAGCGAGGCATCAAGTAAAGGGGCAGGGGGCGTGTAGGTGACAGAACGAGTCTTGAGCGATAAAACTCTAGGGCGTATCACCATTTTCAAAATGAGGACAGGCCCCAGTATACTGCATAGCCAAAATTAAGAGTTAGCATTTTGGCTGCGTAAAGGCTCCAGTAATAACTTCTCTTTCTTATAATAGCGGCAGTAGAAACTACTGCCGCTATAAGCATTTTTATTTCTTCAAATAATGCCCTCTATAATCTAAAACAACAAGGCAGTTTGATGATAGAAAATCAAACTGCCTTGTTGTCAAAAACCTTGACTCTGAAGCCACTACAGGGTTCATAATGCCTTCAATAAAAGGATAAATGATTATGCAATATCATATTGAAGGTATGGACTGTGCGAGTTGTGTTGGCAAAATTGAGAGGGCGCTAATACGTATGCATGGCGTCTCTGAGGTGCAGCTAAACTTTGCTACCCAAAGGCTAGAGCTAACCCTAGCGCCTGATGCAACGACTGACGTTGAAGAGATCAAAAAAACCATTAAGCGTCTGGGGTTTGGTGTGTCAGAGTTAACCGACCAAAAAAATAAGGTGGGCATTGATGGTAGTCAAGCAGCTGTAGACGATAAGCGCTGGTGGCAGACCATAAAGGGCAAGCAGGTCGTTGGTACTGGGCTTTTGATGAGCGCAGCATATGTGTTGTCTTTAATTTTCCCTGAATATGGCGCATGGGCTTTTGTGGCTGCTGTGGCTATTGGTGTCCTGCCATTTGTCCGTAAAGCTTTTGTACTGGCGTCAACAGGTTCGCCTTTTTCAATCGAAATGCTCATGTCCGTTGCTGCTATCGGTGCCCTTATTATTGGTGAAGCTGAAGAAGCCGCTGCCGTGGTATTCTTATTCTCTGTTGGTGAGTTGTTAGAGAGCGTCGCGGCTGATCGTGCTCGCGCAGGGATCAGAGCTTTATCGTCACTAGTGCCAAAGACGGCTATCTTATTGGACGCGCAAGGGCAACAACGTCAGGTAGCGGCAACTTCATTACAGGTTAACGATAAAGTTCTCGTGCGTCCTGGTGATAGAGTCTCTGCTGATGGAGTCATTATCCAAGGTATATCCAGCCTTGATGAGTCGCCTGTGACGGGAGAATCTGTTCCTGTTGCCAAGACCATAAACGATGATGTCTTTGCTGGATCTATCAACGTTGATGGAGTGCTACAAATACGTGTGGAGAAAACGGCTGCGGATAATACGATTGCGCGTATTATTGAGCTTGTGGAGCAGGCGCAAGCGTCCAAAGCACCGACCGCGCGCTTTATTGAGACCTTTAGCCGCTACTATACCCCTATCGTCATGGCAATTGCTGCCTTAGTCATTATCATTCCACCGCTGCTGATGGGAGGAGAGTGGGCGACATGGCTATATCGTGGTCTTGCGCTATTACTGGTTGCCTGTCCTTGCGCTCTAGTACTATCAACACCCGCTGCTATTGCCTCAGGTTTGGCCGTTGGTGCGCGTCATGGACTGCTTATCAAAGGCGGTAATGTCATGGAGTTGGTAGGTCAGGTCAGTACCATCGCTTTTGATAAAACGGGTACCCTGACCGAAGGCAAACCACGGGTAACCGATATTATTGGCTTCACAAAATCACATATAGACGCTGAGGATCAAGATAAATTATTGGCACTGTTTGCGAGTGTAGATTCCGCTTCTAGTCATCCTCTTGCTCAAGCTATTGTGGATCATGCCAAAGCCGCTAAGGTGATTATACCTGATGCCTCTAATGCTTCTGCTACTGCAGGTAAAGCCGTTCATGCAACTGTCGCTGGACGTTCTTTAGCTATCGGCTCACCCGTCTACGTAGCTGAGAAAGTTATGTTGTCAGCTGAGCAGCAGGTTCAAATTGAAACGCTACAAAATGACGGCAAGACGGTTTCGATTTTGTTTGATGAGCAAACGAGTGAGGCGCTAGGGTTGGTGGCTCTACGTGATGAGTTGCGAGAGGATGCACAGCAAGCTATTGCCCAGCTTAACAAGATGAATGTGCGCTCTGTCATGCTTACAGGCGACAATAGCCGTACGGCAAAAGCGCTTGCCAATCCGTTAGATATAGAGTGGAAGGCTGAACTGTTACCTGAAGATAAGCTGCGTCTACTCAGCGAGATGCAAGCCAATAGTAAAATAGCGATGATTGGTGATGGCATCAATGACGCACCCGCTTTGGCAACGGCAGATGTCGGCATTGCGATGGGTAGTGGTACGGATGTGGCTATCGAAACGGCTGATATCGCACTATTAAAAAGCCGCGTGATGGACGTTGCGAACCTTATTGCCTTATCCCGCGCCACCATGAGAAATATCCATCAAAACGTCATCTTTGCACTGGGCTTAAAAGGTATATTTCTAATAACAACGGTGCTCGGCATTACAGGACTTTGGATTGCCGTATTGGCTGATACTGGCGCTACTGTGCTAGTCACGCTGAATGCTTTACGGTTACTGCGCTTTAAAACAAGGTCTTCTACTTAACGATAGTTAAAGAATAAGGTGGTGTATCAGAAAGTATGCTGAGGAGATAAAAGGAGGGTGACAGCCAAAGCAAGATGATATATTTGAGGTTATGAAGACACAAATAGATATCAGCTGCCCCGACTGTCACAGTCCCAGTTTAAAGAAAAACGGCATAAAAAGCTATGGCAAGTAGAACTATCAGTGTAAGGACTGCAAACGTCAATTCATTGGTGACCATGCCTTAACTTATAAGGGCTGTCACTCTAAAATAGAAGACATCATACGGCTAATGACGGTTAGAGGTTGCGGTGTTAGAGATATTGCTATTATAGCCTCAGTTAGTATAGGTAAAGTGCTCAATACTATAGGCTCATCTGTTTATAAGATCGCGCCTAAGAAGCGCTACTATGAACGCTTAGAGGTTGATGAATTCTGGACTTACGTGTATCGCAAAAAGCGTAAAGTTTGGCTTATTTATGCTTATGATCGCGCTACTAATGAGATTGTCGCTTATGTTTGGGGCAAACGTGACCTAAAAACGGCTAAGAAGCTAAGAGCTCGTCTCAAGCAGCTTAAAGTCAGCTATGACTCGATTAGCATGGATAACTGGGACAGTTTTATAACCGCCTTTAAATTTGACCACAAACGAGTTGGCAAATCTCATACGGTAGGCATTGAAGGTAATAACTGCCGTCTTAGACACCGATTGCGTCGGGCGGTTAGAAAAACTTGTTGTTTCTCTAAGAAGCTCGATAATCACTTCAAAGTGTTTGATATGGTGTTCTTTTACATCAATTATGGCTACGTCTAATGCCAGCATACTTTTTAGAACACCACCTAAAATTCAATCCCTGTCATTCTATGCTTCCTTGTATAGGTGAGTGATTATTTCAAACCCTCATGAGTCTAATATAACAGGGATGTTTTTACATATCTATAAGACAATTCTGAGTTGCTTAGGACTTATTTTTATTAGGTACTATTAGTAATGACCCCTGCCGTCAAGCACACTCTAGTCTATATTTATTAAGTTACCTTTTTTGTAAGAGTATTGCCATTAATCAAATGGCTTTTTCTACCTTCTACTTAAATGAATTCAAATGTTATCTGACTCCTAACTTCCAGTTCAGATTGAGCTATGCTGAAGAAATTGTAGAGGTAAACCAAGCATCATAACAGGAGTTTACCAGGATCAAGAAAGTGATAACCTATAGTGGTGAGTTTAAAGCCAGAGCTATTAAAAAGATGGCGGACAATAACGGTAATGTTTCAAACTCTGCAAAGCAGCTATGCAATTAATAAGCTACGACTGCTGATTTAGTTTGCGCATGTCTAACCCATGAAGTAACCAGTGGAGTATAAGCAATAAGCTAATATTTTTATACGTATTATTAAACCACCCTCTTCGATGCTGAGACCTTCTAAGCACTGCGTCCGATCTTATCAGCAAGAACTTGCAGTTTAGCGACCATCGTCAGAGCATAATTGTCCGCATCCCAATTTGCTCGAGGCACACTGGCATTGAGCGAATATGCATATTGACCTGTTGCAACATCAAAGACACCAACGGCCACTGCCAATATATCAGTAGAGAACTCACCATCTGATACTGTATAGCCATACGCTTTATAATGCTCTGCTGCTTTAGAGAGAGCTGACTGCGCGTGGTTATAATCCTCTGTAGATAAATGCTCTTTTAAATTACTGTCAATGATAGCCTGTCTCGCTGGCGAGCTAGCCGCATAAAAAGCGCGTCCAATAGCGGTTCGGGCTACGGGCACTGCTGAACCAACTTGCAAATTGACAGATAGGCGAGCAGGGCTACGACAACAAGCATGATAGCGCATTTCTCCTTCGACCTCGGTCGCTAGATTCACCGATACTTCATTGCTACTGGCAAACTGTCGTAGCAACGGCTCAGCTGCCGCCACCATATCATGACGACTCCACGCAGTAGCACTTAATCGCACGGCACTACTACCCAATTGATACTGTCCGTACTCCGTAATGCGCAAAAATCCAAGCGTCATCAAGGTGTGAATCAGACGAGTGATGGTCGCTTTTGGCAGGGTAGTCATCTGGCATAGCTGCTGATGGCTCAGTTGATCATGATGCTCAAAGGCTGATAATAAAGTCAGTCCACGCCCCAATGCAGTCACGAATTGTCTGTCATTATTTTCTTTGCTTTGCTCAAGTATGGTATTCATTCGAGTCAGTAATGGTAGAGCTGCTGATATATTTTTTGTCATTTTATGCTCATTTTTTTTGATAAAGGTTTACAGCGACCTGAAACTTTGTTTTAATATATTTAAATTATGAAACTAAGTTTCGCACAGCGGAATTAGTAAGTCAATAACCTATTAAGTCAATTTACTCATTAATTACTACTCGTCGGTCAGGATGACTGATATCAAGGAGCAGCACATGGCAACATCTACGCGTCCAAGTTTTGACTGGGAAGATCCTTTTTTATTGCGCGATCAGCTTACTGACGAAGAGCGCATGGTAACGGACAGCGCCCGCCAGTTTTTTCAAAAAGAGCTGATGCCTGGCATCGTTGAAGCCAATCGTCATGAGAATTTTGACCGCAATATCATGCGTCAAATGGGTGAGATGGGCTTACTTGGTGTCACGATTGAAGGTTATGGCTGTGCCGGTTTATCTAGTGTTGCTTATGGTCTGATTGCCAAAGAAGTAGAGGCAGTTGATTCAGGCTACCGTTCAGCGATGAGTGTGCAATCTAGTTTGGTAATGCATCCTATTTGGGCATACGGTACCGAAGAGCAAAGAGAAAGGTATCTACCTAAGCTTGCCACTGGTGAATATATCGGTTGTTTTGGTTTGACCGAGCCAGATTCAGGTTCAGATCCTGCATCGATGTCGACTCGTGCACGTGCCGTTGATGGCGGTTATGAGCTGACAGGTAATAAAATGTGGATTACCAATAGTCCTATCGCTGATGTATTTGTCGTTTGGGCAAAAGATGATGCTGGTGAGATTCGCGGCTTTATTTTAGATAAAGAGATGAAAGGTTTATCAGCACCGAAGATTGAAGGTAAGTTCTCACTACGTGCTTCAGTGACGGGTGAAATTGTCATGGATAAAGTCTTTGTTCCTGAAGCCAATACTTTTCCAGATATTCGCGGTCTTAAAGGTCCATTTGGCTGCCTTAACAAAGCCCGTTACGGTATCGCTTGGGGTTCAATGGGCGCGGCTGAGTTCTGCTGGAAAGCGGCTCGCCAATATACGCTAGATCGTAAGCAGTTTGGTCGTCCGCTTGCCGCAACGCAGCTCGTTCAATTGAAGCTTGCCAATATGCAGACGGAGATTACTTTAGGATTGCAAGCCGCGCTGCGTGTCGGTCGTTTAATGGATGAAGACAATGCGGCCCCTGAGATGATTTCACTGATTAAGCGTAATAACTGTGGTAAAGCGCTGGATATCGCCCGTATTGCTCGTGATATGCATGGTGGTAACGGTATTTCTGATGAATTTCATATCATTCGTCATGTGATGAACTTAGAGGCCGTCAATACTTATGAAGGAACGCATGATATTCATGCGCTAATCTTAGGGCGTGCTCAAACAGATATTCAAGCTTTTTATTAATTCTCTAGGAAAAAATCGTTAATACGGTTTACCTGATGACGTACGTTACTGTTTGGCTTTTTACGAAGCACTTATCAGCAGTAGCGTACATTTTTTAGTTGCTATCCATTATTTACTTATCATTGTTTGTGGATAAAAGGTAAATGAGGCATAGCAATTTTAGGTTAAGCAAGTCCAGGATACGTTACACAATAAGGAATTATTATGACTGTTGATACAGTGAGCTCACCAACGGCTGAGTCTGATGCTAATAATAAAGCCATGTCACAGGGTGCATTGCACGGTATCAAGGTGCTCGATTTATCACGTGTATTAGCAGGACCTTCTTGTACGCAAGTACTCGCAGATCTTGGTGCCGAAGTTATCAAGATAGAGCGTCCTAGTGTGGGGGATGAAACCCGCCACTGGGCACCCCCAAAGTTCAGCGATGATACGTCCGCTTATTACGCCACCATTAACCGTAATAAAAAATCGCTTACCGTCGACATCAATACGCCAGCAGGCCAGACGATTATTAAACAGCTTATTGCTGATAGCGATATCGTCGTTGAAAACCTTAAAGTTGGCGGTCTGAAAAAATACGGTTTAGATTACGATAGTCTAAAACAAGACAATCCGCGCCTGATTTATGCCTCATTGACAGGTTTTGGTCAAACAGGCCCCGATGCTAAGCGCCCCGGTTATGATTATATTATCCAAGGGCTATCAGGATTGATGAGTATCACGGGTCCTCGTGATGGCGAACCGCATAAGGTCGGCGTGGCTGTCGTGGATTTGTTTGCAGGCTTACAGCTGACCATTGGTATTCAAGCAGCATTATTAGCGCGTCAAAATACTGGGCTCGGGCAATATGTCGATGTGGCATTACTAGACAGTGCGCTAGCAATGCTAGCCAACGTTGGGATGAATCATTTGGCCTCAAATGATGTGCCGCCAAGACTGGGTAATCAACATCCCAATATTGTACCCTATCAAGTATTTTCAGGGCAGGGTGAAGCGCATTTTATTTTAGCCTGCGGTAATGACAGTCAGTTTGCCAAACTTTGTGATGTACTGGCTGTTGACTGGCATACCGATAGCCGCTTTACGACCAATCCACAACGCGTTATTAATCGCCAGCTGTTGTGCAGTGAGCTTGCTAAAAAATTCTCTGAGAAACCTCGCTCTTATTGGTTAGAGGTTTTGGATGCGGCCGGTATTCCGAGCGGGGCGATTCATAATGTCGCTGAGGCACTGGCGATGCCGCAGGCTCAAGCACGTGAAATGATTGTTGATTTCGCTGCACAAGGTAGCCCAGTCCGAGCACTTGGCAATCCAATTAAGCTATCAGCATCGCCGGTTACTTATCGTACGCCGCCGCCACAATTGAGCGAGCACACGGATAGCACGCTTGCTGATTTGGGTTATGACAGCGACATGATAGCTAAGCTCAAAGCAGATGGGATTGTTTAGCTTGTTTATACCTTTTAGCACCGAATCATGAAGATTAGTAAGTAACTTAGTAAATAACAAAGCTATGCTGAATGTTCAGTAGTAAAACCGAGGCGCTGCTCAATCTGTTCGGCGAGTTCGATTAATACGGTACTGACCTCAGCGCGTTTAGATTCATACTCTGCTTGTAGAAAGCTGATTGCCATACCTGCAATGGCATTGCCTGACGCATTACGGATATAAGTACCTAAGCAGTACATACCATCGCGCAGTTGCCCATCATCTAATGAGATGCGGCTACTGTGAATGGCATTTAGCTCGTCAGCTAAATCGATAAAGTTACTGACCCCATTGGGAGTAAGTGGTTTAGGGAAGTTGTCATTATATAAAGATTTTATGGTGTGAATGGGTAGAGTTGAGAGCATGGCTTTACCAGTTGCTGAAAAGACCGCCGGTACACGTACACCAGCACGGAAAGTAAAGCCAAGTGGTGCAGGGGCTTCATGACACGCTAAAAATACGACCTCGCCTAAATCTAACTTAGATAGAGTGACGGTATGTTGTAGCAAGATAGGGTATTGCACGATAAGGTCTTTAAATAGTTGAATAACACCCTGCTGCTGCTCATATTTTCCTGCCCAATATAGTAGGTATGAACCTAAATAAAAACGGTTATCACTATCTTTATAGATGACATGTTTTACCAATAAGCTCTGTAATATATTATGCGTCGAGCTTCGAGGCAGACTTAACTCCTTGGCTATATAAGCAGCCGTCAATGGCTGCTGACTTGCCGTAATTAAATCTAAAATTTGAAAGGTTTTGTCTAATGCAGGAACGGCAGTTGTGCTCATAAGTTACCTATGAAAATGTAAGAGATACAAGTTTTCCGAATAACACTCAAAAAAACAGTTGCAAAAAGTGTGGCATCATTCCTATAATGGTGTCTCGTATATAGAACCTGTGTTCAGTATACTGAACAATATATAAGTTATCAATAGATATGAATGACTGAATATTTCAGTTTTAACGATTATTTTAAACGCTATTTATTATTTTCTATTTTAACGAAATTTGCTAAATAGCTTCATTAATAATCAACCCTAAAAGAACGATAAACATGGAGTGTTACGATGCAAAATACGACACAAAATACTAAGCAAAAAAACCCGTTAAACCTCTCAAACCCTGCCTTAATCAAAGAGCAGTGCTTTATTAATGACGGCTGGTACGCTGCCAACGACAATTGCACTATTGAGGTGAGCAACCCATTCACAGGTGATGTGATTGGCTCTGTACCAAGTCTGACCAAAGATGATGTCAATGAAGCGGTCGCTTACTCTTATGATGCTCAAACCGCTTGGGCAGCAAAAACATCGCAAGAACGTAGCGTTCTGCTGCAAAAGTGGGCGGATCTTATTGATGATAATAAAGAAGATTTAGCCATTATTATGACTGCCGAGCAGGGCAAGCCTTTGGTCGAGTCACGTGGTGAGATTGGCTACGCCAATAGTTTTATCCGCTGGTTTGCAGAAGAAAGTAAGCGCGTCTACGGCGATGTCATCCCTGCTACCAACTCGCAATTGCGTTATGTCATTTTAAAACAACCTGTTGGTGTCTGTGCAGCCATTACTCCATGGAACTTTCCAGCAGCAATGATTACTCGTAAAGCGGCACCTGCATTGGCAGCTGGCTGTACGATTATCATTAAACCTGCCTCTGAAACACCGTTTTCTGCTCTAGCATTGGGCGTACTAGCAGAGCATGCGGGTATCCCAGCAGGCGTCATTCAAGTAGTCACTGGTAAATCCTCAGTGATTGGCGATATCTTAACGGGTGATTCTCGTATCCAAAAACTATCATTTACTGGCTCAACTGAAGTTGGTCGTACTTTGATGGCGCAATGTGCCCCAACGATTAAAAAGCTGTCTTTAGAGCTTGGTGGTAACGCCCCTTTTATCGTATTTGATGATGCTGATCTCGAAAAAGCCGCTGATGGCTTAATCGCCTCCAAATATCGTAACGCTGGCCAAACCTGCGTTTGTGCCAACCGCGTCTATATTCAAGACAGTATCAAAGATAAATTCTTAGGTATTTTTGTCAAAAAAGTCGAAGAGCTTAAAGTTGGTGATGGTATGGATGAGAGCGTCGATATTGGACCGCTCATCAATCAAGATGGATTAGAAAAGGTACAGGCATTATTAAAAGATGCGCTTGATAAAGGCGCAAAAATCATCACAGGTGGTGATATGAATGACGCCTCCGCGCTGAGCTTTAATCCAACCGTTATTACTAATCTAAATGACGATATGGATATTGCTAGCGAAGAGATATTTGGTCCTATCGCCACCATATTTACCTTCTCCAGTGAAGAGGAGGTCATTCGTGATGCCAATGACACCATTTATGGTCTTGCCGCTTATTTCTATAGTGGGGATTTTGCACGCGCTTGGCGAGTAACAGAAGGACTTGAGTACGGTATGGTTGGTCACAATACGGGTCTGATTTCTACTGAAGTTGCACCGTTTGGTGGCGTTAAACAATCAGGTTTTGGTCGTGAAGGTTCAAAGTATGGCATCGAAGAATATGTCGTGACCAAGTATTGGTGTTCTGATGTTAGTTAACTTTATGGTTGAGACTTATTTACCTCAATGTCAATAATTTAAGTGCTTGGTATCTATTCCAGGTAGGTGCCAACTATATATAGCATTTAGCTACATTTAGTATTTATCTTATAACCGCCACTGACTAACGCAATATTGGTATTTGCTTAACATTGGCACTTACGTAAAAAAGAAAGAAAAGGATATTCTTATGACTACTAATCAATCATTGCTCGAGCGCCGTAAAGCGGTTCTACCAACTGGACTTGGGGTTGCTTTTCCTATCTTTGCAGAAAAAGCAAAAAACTCCGAAGTCTGGGATATTGAAGGCAATCGTTATATCGATTTTGTCGGTGGTATCTCAGTCCTAAATACTGGTCACAGCCATCCTAAAATTACTCAACGTGTGCACGAGCAGCTTGATAAATTTACGCATACTGCCGCGCAAATGATCAACTATGAATGCTATGTTGAGCTTGCCGAAAAGCTCTGTGAAAAATCACCTATTAGCGGTAAGAAAAAAGCGTTCTTTTTGACCACTGGTGCAGAAGCAGTTGAAAACTGTATCAAAATTGCACGTGCTAAAACCGGTCGCCCAGGTGTCATCTCGTTTGTTGGCGGCTGGCATGGCCGTACCTTAATGTGCATGAGCTTGACCGGTAAAGTGTTGCCTTACAAAAAGAACTTTGGTCCGATGCCAGGTCCTGTCTTTCATGCGTTATTCCCTGCTGAAGAATTAAACGTTACCGAGGCACAAGCTTTGCATAGCCTTGAAATGATTTTTCAAGCAGATATCGATCCAAGTGAAGTGGCAGCGATGATAATTGAGCCAGTTCAAGGCGAAGGTGGCTTCCATCAAGTAACTCCATCCTTTGCTAAAGCTTTGCGTGGTATCTGCGATGAGCATGGCATCGTGCTGATTTTTGATGAAGTACAGTGTGGTTTTGCGCGTACGGGTACTTTGTTTGCCAGTGAGCAGTTAGGTGTTGAGCCTGATTTAATGACTAGCGCAAAAAGCTTGGCTGGCGGTTATCCTATATCTGCTGTTATCGGTCGTGCTGATATTATGGATGCGCCGCAAGTTGGCGGCTTGGGTGGTACGTACTCTGGTAACCCATTGTCTTGTGTGGCTGCATTGGAAGTGATGGAAGTGATTGAGGAAGAAAACCTAATAGAGCGCAGTGTTGAGATTGGCGACAAGATTGCGTCTTTTCTAAAGGATTTAAATCTAAATAGTATCGGTCATATTCGCCATAAAGGTGCAATGCTTGCGTTTGAGCTAATCGATAGTAATGGTCAGCCAGACACGGAGATGACTGCTAATCTAAAGGTAAAGGCTTTTGAGCAAGGCTTGCTGCTAGCGTCTTGCGGTATGTATGGTAATGCCATTCGTGTGATGGTGCCATTAACGGTAGAAGATGAAGTGCTGCAAGAAGGTCTTGATATCATCAAAGGCATATTAGTAGCCTAAATATTTTGTCAGCCTATTGATTGCACTGGATAGATTAAACGTTAATGGTAGCAGCATACAGGTCGCCTTCAGAGTGTTTACTCTGGCCATGCTTTACAACGGCGCCTTGCAAGTCAAGACGCCGTTGCTGTCTCTGCTAGGCAAATCTTATAAATACAGTTAAACCTATCGTCTGATGGGTATGGAAAGATAAAGACAAAGGGCAAGACCCTACTAAATAAAGAATAATTAGTATCAGTGTAATTGAAAAAGGACTGACACGGATGACACACGGACAAGGAGCAAATTATGTCTGAGCTAAAAAAATCGCTAGGTATGTTTGATATTATTGCCTTAGCATTCGGCGCTATGGTCGGTTGGGGGTGGGTGGTTCTGGCAGGTGATTGGATCATTGCTGCAGGAACATGGGGTTCCATGTTAGCGTTCATGATTGGTGGTTTGGCTGTCATTATGATTGGCGTTAACTATGCTGAGCTGGCCTCATCTATGCCAGTGACGGGTGGTGAGCATACCTATACACATCGAGCACTAGGAGTCACAGTCTCTTTTATTTGTTCATGGAGTATTTTGTTTGGTTACTTCTCCGTCGTTGCTTTTGAAGCTGTGGCATTGCCTACCGTGGTTGAGTATTTTATTCCTAATTATAACCAAGGTTATCTGTGGACGATTGCTGGATGGGATGTTTACGCCACTTGGGTCGGGGTGGGTATGCTTGGCTCAGTGATTGTGACTTGGCTCAATATTCGCGGGATGGAAGTCAGTGCTTGGTTCCAAAAAACAGCGGTACTGGGTATTTTATTCGTCGGTACGTTATTATTCATTGGGGCGGTGCTCTATAGTTCTGAGACTTCAACAGCAGTTCAAGCGCCAGCATTTATCGGTGGTATTGGTGGCATGATGACGGTGATTGTCATGGTACCTTTTATGTTTGTCGGCTTTGACGTTATTCCTCAAGCCGCAGAAGAGATTGACCTTACCCGTCCTAATATTGGTAAGTTTTTGATTGTCTCTATTATTATTGCTGTCATGTGGTATGTCGGTGTGGCGTGGAGTGTCGGTCGCACATTACCGCTGATACAAGCGCAAGGCTCTACCTTAGCCACTGCAGATGCCATGACAAATGCGTGGCAAGGTAAATGGGCTGGTATTTTACTGGTCATTGGCGGTGTGCTTGGTATTTTATCTAGTTGGAATGCGTTTTTAATTGGTGGTAGTCGTCTACTATATGCAATGTCAAAAGCTCATATGCTACCAGCATTTTTGGGTAAATTGCATCCGAAATACAAGACACCAAAGAATGCTATTTTATTAATTGGTGGTCTTGCTACTCTAGCACCATTATTTGGGCGTAAAATGCTGGTATGGATTGTTGATGCTGGTGGTTTTGGGATTGTCATTGCTTATACGTGTGTTGCGATCTCTTTCTTAGTCCTGCGCTACCGTGAGCCGGATATGGTACGTCCATTTAAAGTACCAGCTGGCAAGCTAGTAGGTATGTTTACCATTGTACTAGGCTTTGGTTTGCTCATATTATACATGCCAGGTATGCCTTCAGCGCTTAGTGCCATTGAGTGGTGGATATTCTTTGGTTGGACAGCACTTGGGATTGGCTTATATAGCTATGCCATCATCAAATATCCTGGTATCAGTGAATCTATCATGGCGGAAGAGTTACGAGAGTTAAAAATCGTGAATCAACTATGGTTAAAAGACAACCCACCTAAATAGATAACAGACTTTACTTAGTTAATAAGAAAGCCTAACGTTGAACGCTAGGCTTTTTTTATATAGTCAGTGAAAAGCAATGTCGTCACGTTTTTAACAGTATCGCGCACTCATCCCCCTACCTCTAAGGTAGGGGGATGAGTGCGTATTTGAGTTTTAGAGTATATGTAGTGGCTCAAACATTGGGATTGCTTCAGGATTAACTGACTTTATCGTCTTATCGGACGGTAGCAAAGTGGCTAATCCTAAGTTTCTCACAAAGTTGGCCCGTGCATAGAAAATACTGGATAAAAGTAGATAATTTTCTAAAGCAGATCAGTGCAAATTAAACGACTGCCGCTACTATCAAAAGCAAAAAAACAAAGTCGCCAAGATTTACGAGAAAATAACGAATAGTCGCAAAGACTTTCTACACAAACTCTCATTCAATATCATCAAAAACCACGATGTTATTGCCATAGAGGACTTGAATGTCAAAGCCATATCAGACAGCTCATGGTCAACGTTTACCACCATGCTGAGCTATAAAAGTAATTGGTATGGTAAAGAGCTTGTTAAAATAGGCCGATGGTATCTGTTCTCTAAGACCTGCTCAAACCCTGATATTAAGAGCGTCACCTAAGAAAACCAGTAAATGAGTAGAGGTGGCTCACGCTATACTATGTATAGTTCTATAAGGATTTTCCATTGTTCATAAGGTTTGTTCGTTATATAGATACTTTTAGTATACTGGTAATTTTGCTCCCTCATTAACAGACTTATTCGCACCTAACAAATTATGAGCTGCCCTATAAAGTAAGTTTTTATGGTATTATAGTCATTGAAAAACTACGTCTCTGAATGGAAATTGCTGACTAATACTAAGCTTAGTTCTCAGCTCCTGCGACACAGTCACATTACTATCGCTGATATCAATTATAGAGTAGGCGGCCTCAGTCATGTGCGGTTCAATAAGCCCTGTGGTTTCGGTGTCGAGTATGTATGTGCTCATAATTGGTCTTGGTCGTTTTGACTTGATATAGATAGTTCCATTATATCTCTAATGGTCTATTAACCATAGAAAAACCAGACTATTTTAAATGTCTAGCTTTTCTATAGTTAATATTTTTTGCATATCAACTTTATTTAACTGCTGAAAAGTTAGTTATGGTGTACCAGCATGACCAACTTTAACCTGTGTAGAGAGCATACGACCTTTAGTCTCAGCGGTACGTAATGCTTCATCCCAATCAGGTGCTGCACACATAAACAAGGTCTTACCATCTTGTCCGCCAAGAGCCACTGCAAAAATACCATCAGGTGCAGTATCAACGACTTCTACAATTTCCCCGCCCTCTTTAATACGAACAGCTCGCTGGTTCAAATCCCGATATTAACAGCGTCACCTAAGTAAACTATCAAATGAGTAGAAGTTGCTAACCCTATGCTATGTATGGCTTTATAAAACTTTACATTGTTTATAAGGTTTATTTGTTATATAGATTCGGGTGGTGTATCAAAAAGTATGCTGATTAAAATTTAAACAATTCTTGAAGCTTTTAAAGCGCTGTAGGATTATAGAACGTAGCATAGATTTCTTATTGACCTTTATCGTCAGCATACTTTTTAGAACACCACTACCTCTGCGTATAACTGAGAAAAATATGAAGCATATTACCTATATTCATGAATATCCAGAGTTGAGCTTCAAAGCAAGTTAAGCAACCAGACACGCAGCCACAAAAAAGCCCCATTATAAAGATATAGTAGGGCGTTTATTCATCATTTGCCGTGATAAAACATGCCAGCATAGGCCGGTCAGCAGGGCAACTTAACCACCAATATCTCTCACTTGACACCGCTTGGGACATGGCATAAATCCTTGTAAGGCGCGAATTTATCAGCAAAATCAGACCTCAACGCTTCACTTTGCGCTTTATATTCAGGCTCTCCGACGGGTAACTCATTAGCCCTTGCATAGAACTGGTCATATAAATCAACACAGGTTTTAATCGTAGCAGTGATTTCATCTGCCTTGGCCTTATCAAGCCTAGTAAAGCTCGTAGTAGAGCTACCGCTTTGCCCGTTTAGAGTTTGGCCATCGTCTGACAGGCTTAGCTCCATTGTGTCACCTCTTTCACTTTCCGCTAATAACTTGCTGTCACTAGGTTTTAACATCACTTGTGTATTTTCACTAAAGTCATTAATGGAAAGATCGAAGTTAACGTCAGGATTTATCATGTAATTATCACCGTCTTTATATATCTCAGAAACCTTAGTGTGACGAATTCTAGAGGCAGCATTGCTATGCCAGTAACCAATATAGTCAGAATAGGTGTCTCCTGAATTTACTTGGCTTACTTGCTCTTCGCTTGTGCTCTCATTGCCTGAAGAGCTTGTGTTCTCGTCGTTTGAAGAACATGCTGTTAACATGCTGACAAGAAGGACTGATAGCAATAGACGCATAAGTTTTAACTCCGTTAAACTCTATATCTTGTATTAAATAATTGTTTTGGTGGTTTGAGATTATGATTATCATAACATAGCAAATACTCAGAACAGAAACTTTTATATTAAAATGAGGTGGTGTATCAAAAAGTATGCTGAGGAAATAAAAGAAGGAGTGACAGCCAAAGCAAGATGATATATTTGAGGTTATGAAGACACAAATACAGATC